>CANFYD010000121.1 GCA_947450745.1 Burkholderiales bacterium | reverse complement strand
GTGTCGGTGTGGGTGTCGGTGTCGGTGTCGGTGTGGGTGTCGGTGTCGGTGTGGGTGTCGGTGTCGGTGTCGGTGTGGGTGTCGGTGTTGGCGTTGGTGTGGGTGCCGGTGTGGGCGTTGGCGTTGGCGTTGGCGTCAAGTCTGTCGTGCCGGCGACAGGCGCTTGCGGCGTGGGCAGCGGGATCAAGGTAGTGCTGGACGAGGCTGGCGCGGCCGCTGGCGTGGCGCTGTCGGCTGCGCCGCCGCCACATGCGGTCAGCAGCATCAGCAAGGGCAAGCTGCCGTGCTTCAACCAGCGAGCGGTTTGTTGGCGACGGCGTGCCGGGCCTTGCTTGGGGAACATGGTCAAGGTCCTGAAAATAATGGCGCGAATACGGATTGGCTGGGGTCGGTACCGCCTGTTGCTCGGCCCGATGAATAAGGCATATTTCGGCCAAACAGCGGAGATCTTGAATCCCCAATGCCGTGCCGCAGCCCTCCGAGCGGTGCGAAGGCACCGTCAGGCGCGCAAGCCGCGGCGCATCTGGATCGCTTCGGCCATGTGGGGTTGGGTGACCGCTGCGCTGGTAGCCAGGTCGGCAATGCTGCGGGCCACGCGCAGCACGCGGTGATAACTGCGTGCCGAAAGCCCAAGCTGGCCGGCTGCCTTTTGCAAAAAAGCCAGCGCAGCGGCGTCCGCCCGGATCTGCGTATCCAGCTGATCAACGCCCAAGCGGGCATTGCTGCAGCCTTGGCGTGCCAGCGCCACGGCACGCGCCAGCGCCACCCGCTGCCTGACCTGCGCGCTGCTTTCGCCGACAGCCAGACCGGCCAATTCGCTCGGCCGGATCATCGGCACCTCGATCAACAAGTCGAGTCGGTCCAGGAACGGGCCGCTCAGCCGGCCTTGGTAGCGGGCCACTTGGTCGGGCGTGCAACGGCAGGCGCGCAGCGGGTTGCCCAGATGACCACAAGGGCAGGGGTTCATCGCCGCCACCAGTTGAAAGCGCGCCGGGAACTCGGCCTGCCGGGCTGCGCGCGAAATCAGGATGCGGCCAGTCTCCATCGGCTCACGCAGCGCTTCCAGGGCGGCCCGATTGAACTCGGGCAGCTCATCAAGGAACAGCACCCCGTGAAGAGCAAGGGTGATTTCACCCGGCCGGGGCGGTGACCCGCCACCGACCAGCGCCACACTGGAAGCACTGTGGTGGGGGCTGCGCGAGACCCGCTGACCCCAGCGAGCCGGGTCGAATTGCCCTGCCAGGCTCAGCACCGCCGCCGACTCCAGAGCGGCCTCCTCGTCCAGCGGGGCCAGCAAGCCGGCCAGCCGCTGTGCCAGCATCGACTTGCCGGTGCCCGGCGGCCCGACGAACAGCAGGCTGTGCTCACCGACGGCGGCAATCTCGAGCGCGCGCTTGGCACCGGCCTGCCCTTTGATGTCACGCAGATCCGGCCCGGCCGGAGCAGGCTGGCGAGGCAAGGGCTGGGCTCGCTGCAAGCGGTGATCACTGCCCGGCACCAGCGCGGCGACCAGATCGAGCAAATGACTGGCCTGCAACACCTCGACGCCCTCGACCAAGGCCGCTTCGGCGGCGCTGGCCTCGGGCAGCACCAAACTGCGTGTGGAGCCTTCGCGACGCAGCGCCAGGCTCATCGCCAAACCGCCCCGCACCGGCCGCAGCTCGCCGCCCAGCGACAACTCGCCCGCGCATTCCAGCCCGGCGAGCCGGGCACCGTCGATTTGCTCGGTGGCGGCCAGCAAGCCCAGTGCAATCGGCAGATCAAAGCGTCCGCCTTCTTTGGGCAGCTCGGCCGGTGCCAGGTTGACGATGATGCGTTTGTTGTGCGGAAAGGTCAGGCCGCTGTTCTGTAGCGCCGCGCGCACCCGTTCGCGCGACTCCTTGACCTCG
This sequence comes from Burkholderiales bacterium, assembly GCA_947450745.1. Taxonomy (GTDB): domain Bacteria; phylum Pseudomonadota; class Gammaproteobacteria; order Burkholderiales; family Burkholderiaceae_C; genus Paucibacter_A. Next base: position 7,354 of record CANFYD010000121.1, on the reverse strand, counting down.
GTTTCAGCCAAACCCACCAGTGTGAAGCTGGGCAGGCCATTGGCCAGATGGACCTCCACCGAGACAGCCTCGGCGCTCAGACCGTCCAGGGCACGACTGCGAACAATGGCCAAAGACATGTCGTCTCCCTTGCGGCACCACCGGACGGGCGGGCTAACTTTGATTGTGCATGGCGACGCGGCGGCTGTGCGACTCGAATGGTGCACAAAATCAGTGCGTGCACCAAGTCCGGGAATGCACTCAATCAATCCCAAATTGGTGCGCCCGCTTGGCTGACAGGTATTTACCCTAGATTTGTCAGGTATTTACCGCTGGGCTCGGGGCTTGAATCGACCCCAAGCCTCGCTACCGAAAGCTGGCACGGAAGCTGCAAATGAGTTGCCAACAAGCACCGAATTCCGGTCTATTTTTCTTACTTAGCTACCAGCCAGGAGTCTTTCGATGAAATCAGTTATTGCCGCTTTGGCCCTCACACTCACATTTGGCACGATGGCCGCGCAAGCCGAAGAAGCCGCCAGCCCGTTGTCTTTCAACATCAGCCTGACCAACGACTACCGCTATCGCGGCGTGTCGCAGTCACGCCTGGACCCGGCGCTGCAGGGTGGTGCTGACTACGCATTTGCCAGCGGCTTCTACATCGGCACCTGGGCTTCGACGATCAAGTGGGTCAAGGACGCTGGCGGCAAGGGCGATGTCGAAATCGACGTCTACGGTGGCTACAAGACCGAAATTACCCCGGGCCTGACCGGTGACGTCGGCGTGCTGACCTATGTCTACCCGAGCAACAAGCTGGCACCCAGCGCCGACACGACCGAAATCTACGGCGCCCTGACCTACGGCCCGGTGACGGCCAAGTACTCGTACAGCACGACCAATCTGTTCGGCTTTAGCAACAGCAAGGGCAGCGGCTATGTGGACGTGTCGGCCAGCTTTGACCTGGGTGAAGGCTACAGCCTGGCCCCGCATGTCGGCTACCAAGAGGTCAAGCACAACAGCGCAGCCTCCTACACCGACTATTCCTTGCTGCTGAGCAAAGAAGTTGGCGGTTTCTTGCTGAGCGGCGGCGTGGCAGGCACCGACAACAAGACTTATGTCAGCCCGGCAGGCAAGAACCTGGGCAAGGCCGGCGTGCTGGTGTCGGTCAAGAAGTCGTTCTGAACCCCATTCGAGGAGATAAGTCATGAAATTGATCACAGCCATCATCAAGCCGTTCAAGCTTGACGAAGTGCGGGAAGCGCTGAGCGCCATCGGCGTACAAGGTTTGACCGTCACCGAAGTCAAGGGCTTTGGCCGCCAAAAAGGCCACACCGAGCTGTATCGTGGTGCCGAGTATGTGGTGGACTTTTTGCCCAAAGTGAAGATCGAAGCAGCGGTTGATGATGCCGTGGTCGAACAGGTCATCGAAGCCATCGAGACGGCAGCCCGCACCGGCAAGATCGGCGACGGCAAGATCTTCGTCTCCTCGCTCGACCAAGTGGTGCGCATTCGCACAGGTGAAACGGGAAAGGATGCTCTTTAGTCTTGTGTGACAGATCGATCGAGCGAATGCGAGTAGCTCTGTCACCAACACTTTAAAAGTCTTTCGGCTTTGCGTGACAGACCGTCCGAGCAAATGCGAGTAGCTCTGTCACCAACACTCTTTAGCCTTGTGTGACAGACCGCCCGAGCGCAAGCGAGTAGCTCTGTTACCAACTGATCAAGTCGCTTCTTCGAACCTCGACAAAATCCCCTGCTGGAGTCAATCAATGAAAAAATTCCTCGCCTGTCTGGCCCTGACGGCCGCAGTGCTAACCCCCGCCGCTTGGGCACAGGACGCCGCTTCGGCACCTGCTGCCACCGCTGCTGTCGCCACGACACCCGCAGCAGTCACTGAAGCGCCTGCGCTTGCGGCAGTCGCCGCACCGGCGGATGCTGCTTCGGCGGCTGCCGCCCCGGCGCTGGTACCGAACAAGGGGGACACGACCTGGATGATGGTCTCCACCCTGCTGGTCATCATGATGGTGGTGCCCGGCTTGGCCCTCTTCTACGGCGGCTTGGTGCGCAGCAAGAACATGCTGTCGGTGCTGATGCAAGTGATGGTCACGTTCTCGATGATCGTCGTGCTGTGGGTGCTGTACGGCTACAGCCTGGCCTTCACCGAAGGCAATGCCTTCATCGGCGGCACCGATCGTCTGTTCATGAAGGGCATCTGGGACAACGTCGCCGGCACCTTCGCGAACGCGGCCACCTTCAGCAAGGGCGTCGTGATTCCTGAAATCGTCTTCGCTGCCTTCCAGGCCACGTTTGCCGGTATCACCGCTTGCTTGATCATTGGCGCCTTCGCCGAGCGCATCAAGTTCTCCGCCGCGCTGATGTTCCTGGCCCTGTGGTTCACTTTCAGCTACTTGCCGGTTGCCCACATGGTCTGGTTCTGGATGGGCCCGGACGCCTACACGGCCGCTGGAGTCGTCGATGAAATGAACAGCAAGGCCGGTCTGCTGTGGCAATGGGGCGCGCTGGACTTTGCCGGCGGCACCGTGGTGCACATCAACGCGGCAGTGGCCGGCTTGGTCGGTGCCTACATGGTCGGCAAGCGCGTCGGCTACGGCAAGGAAGCCTTCACACCGCACAGCTTGACGCTGACGATGGTCGGTGCTTCGCTGCTGTGGGTTGGTTGGTTCGGCTTCAACGCCGGTTCCGCACTGGAAGCCAATGGCTTCGCCGCACTGGCCTTCATCAACACCCTCGTCGCCACGGCTGCTGCCGTGCTGGCCTGGTCGGTCGGTGAAGCGCTGCTGAAGGGCAAGGCTTCGATGTTGGGTGCCGCTTCGGGTGCTGTGGCGGGTTTGGTGGCGATCACGCCGGCAGCCGGCAACGTCGGTGTCGGTGGTGCCTTGATCATCGGTGCAGTGGGCGGCTTTGCCTGCCTGTGGGGCGTCTCCGGTCTGAAGAAGCTGCTCGGCGCTGACGACTCGTTGGATGTGTTCGGTGTGCACGGCGTGGGCGGTATCGTCGGCGCGCTGCTGACCGGTGTGTTCAATTCACCGTCCTTGGGCGGCCCCAGCCTGGTGGCTGACTGGACCACGGTTGCGATGGTGACACCCGATGCGTACACGATCGCCGGCCAAGTCTGGACTCAGGCCAAGGCTGTCGGTGTGACCATCATCTGGTCTGCCGTGGTGTCGGTCATCGCCTTCAAGATCGTCGATCTGGTGATCGGCCTGCGGGTGACGGAAGAAGAAGAACGTGAAGGGCTGGACATCAGCTTCCACGGCGAAACGGCTTATCACAAGTAAGCCCTTGACGGACAGTCGGTCGCATCAGCGGCCGCTGCTCAAGCAAGCAAAAAAGCGGCCCTCGGGTCGCTTTTTTTATGGCTTGCCGTGCTGCGCCTGCGAACCTGGCCCGCCTATTTGGCAAAGATCTGGCTCAAATCACCAAAGGCCTTGAACTCCAGCGCGTTGCCGGACGGGTCGAGAAAAAACATCGTCGCCTGCTCGCCCGCCAAACCTTTGAAACGCAATTGCGGTTCGATCAGGAACTGCGTGCCTGCTGCACTCAGCCGAGCCGCCAACTGCTCCCAATCGTCCATGCGCAAAACGGCGCCGAAATGCCGGACCGGCACCGCCTTGCCGTCGACCTCGCTATTGCCGGTCTGAAGCAGGCATTCCTCGGGCGACAAGTGAGCCACCAACTGGTGGCCGAAAAAATTGAAGTCGATCCAGTGCGGTGAACTGCGCCCCTCGGGACAAGCGAGCAAGTCGCCGTAAAAGGCCCGCGCCTCGGCCAGATCACGGACCGGAAACGCCAGGTGGAAAAGAGCTTGAACCTGCATGGGAACACTTTCAAATGCCGATAGGGCGGCGACAGGTGCCAGTATCTTCCCACCGACCGCACGCGGCAAAGTGCTGCTGCAGTAATCCTAGATCCGGCAGTTGACCGCTGCCCCCCGCCATGTAGCTTGCATGTCTGTTGAGATTTCGCTGCCCGTCCGCCATCACCCATTGAGTGAGAACGCTACACAGCCGATTGAGCCGCGCTACGGCACGCTGGCTGCGCTACTTCTCCTGGTGGGCAAGAGGCCACTGCGTCGGCCCGCCTTGCCATCGCACCGCATCGCAGCCCACTCGGCCGCGTCCCACTGCCGGATCTAGGATAATCACGGGCTTACCTCAGAACAACTGCGTGTGGGCCCCAGCCTGAACGCCCACCCACATCGCCATGACCGCCCCTGCCTCCGATCTGCCCAGCCACACCCCATCCCTGATCGAGGGCGAAGTCAAGCGCCGCCGTACCTTTGCGATCATTTCTCACCCGGACGCCGGCAAGACCACGCTGACCGAAAAGCTCTTGCTGTTCTCGGGTGCGATCCAGATCGCCGGCTCGGTGAAAGCGCGCAAAGCGACTCGCCACGCCACGTCGGACTGGATGGAAATCGAGAAGCAGCGCGGCATTTCGGTCGCCTCGTCGGTGATGCAGATGGAATACCGCGACTGCGTGATCAACCTGCTCGACACCCCCGGCCACCAGGACTTTTCGGAAGACACTTATCGCGTGCTGACCGCCGTGGACGCCGCGCTGATGGTGATCGACGCGGCCAACGGGGTGGAGCCGCAGACCCGCCGCCTGCTGCAGGTCTGCCGGGCCCGCAACACGCCGATCCTGACCTTCGTCAACAAGATGGACCGCGAGGTGCAGGACCCGCTGACGCTGATGGACGAGATCGAACGTGAACTCGGCATGACGGTCGTGCCCTTCACTTGGCCGATCGGCATGGGCAAGCATTTCCACGGCGTGATGGACCTGCGCCAGGAACAAATGCGCGTCTTCAGCCCCGGCGAAGGCAAGGCCGGTGGTGACGACGAGATCCTGCATGGCTTGGACAACCCGGCTTATGCCGAACGCTTCGGCATGGAGTACGCGCAGGCCGAAGGCGAGATCGAGCTGGTGCGCGACGCGGCGGCCGAGTTCAATCTGGACGATTTCCTCAGCGGCAAGTTGACGCCGATGTTCTTCGGCTCGGCTGTCAACAACTTCGGCGTGCAGGAGATTCTGGACGCGCTGGTCGAGCTGGCCCCGGCCCCGGCAGAGCGCGCCGCCATGCAGCGCGTGGTCAAGCCGGCCGAGCCCAAGTTCACCGGTGTGGTCTTCAAGATCCAAGCCAATATGGACCCGTCACACCGTGACCGCATCGCCTTTTTGCGCGTGGTCAGCGGGCATTTCGAGCGCGGCATGCGTTTGAAAGTGGTGCGCTCGGGTAAGGAGTTACGCCCGAACACCGTGGTGTCCTTCTTGAGCCAGCGCCGCGAGCTGCTGGATGAAGCCTTTGCCGGCGACATCATCGGTATCCCCAACCACGGCGTGCTGCAACTGGGCGACACCATCACCGAAGGCGAGGCGCTGCAATTCACTGGCCTGCCGTTTTTTGCACCAGAAATGTTCCGCGCGGTCGAAGTGGCCGACCCGCTGCGTACCAAGCAGTTGAAGGCCGGCCTGACCCAGCTCGGCGAGGAAGGCGCGATCCAGGTGTTCCGCCCGATTGCCGGCTCGGTGCTGCTGCTCGGCGCCGTCGGGCAGTTGCAATTCGAAGTGGTGGCGCACCGGCTGGAACATGAATACGGCGTCAAGGCCCGCATCATGCCGAGCCGTTTCCAGGTGGCGCGCTGGGTCACTTGCGATGACGCGAATGAGCTGAAGCGCTTTATCGATGCGAACGATCACCGCATGGCTTACGACGCGGTCGATGCGCCGACGGTGCTGGTGGAATACGCGCCCGAGCTGCGCGCCATCGAAGCCAACTGGCCCAAGATCAAATTCCACGCGCTGCGCGAGCACGCCGGCTTGGTGTTTCAGAAGCGCTTGGATGGTTGAAGTGGCCGCCAACTCGGCCTGATGAAAAAACCCACACTGCCAGCGCTGCTGCTGGGTCTGACAGCGCTGGCCGTGGTTGGCTGGCTGTTTGGCCCACGCGGCACCGTGGTGCAGGTGGCGAGCAAGTCCTGGCGCTTGGAGATCGAGATTGAAAAGCGCTTGGCCGAAGCGGACTCCGGCTGGTGTGACGCCCTGCCCGCCGGTGCCGGCAACATCCAGCGCCGCTGGATCGCCGACAGCACAGGTGAAAGAACAACACCCGCCGAGCATTGCCGCTACACCCTGCCGCAGTGGCGCGCCCTGCGGATGGTGCAGGCGGAGGGCCGGGCACCGACACCGCCGCGCTGGCCCGACACCGCGCTGAACGAAGCACGTCCGCAAGACTCACCCCGCTCGGCCCAGCTCGGCGACGAACGACTGGGCCAACGCCGGGCGTTTTACGAAATCCAGCTGCACGCCGCGTCGGGGCAGACCTGGAGCTGCCGCTTGGCGCTGCCGCAATGGCAGGCCCAGGTGATCGGCTCGACCTTGCGCTTGCAAGTCGATCGCTACGGCGTCGCCAACTGCGCCAGCCTCTGAGAAGTCCGCGCAGCACCCCCCCCAAAGTTGTCGCGCACGCCACAAACGGGTCGCACAAAAAAGGTTATTTGCTGCATTGCAGCAGCGCAAGGCAGACCGGCGGTGAGCATGCGATAGTCGTAGCGCAGGCGGCCGCCGGCCCCGCACTCACGGAGGATTTGTCATCATGCAAACGCTGGACGTCATGTTCTCGATGAATCTGCTGACACCGGATCAGCACTCGGAAATCCGCGCCTGGACGCAACAAGCCAAGACGCCCGAAAAGATCATGGAAATGCCCCCGCATCTGTGGCGCAAGCTGGAGCTGGCCTGTGTGCTGATGGGCTTTGATGTCGGCGAAGGCTCGGCTGCATGAGCCGGCACCTGAAGACTTTCAAGTTATTGGCGGCCGCCCTGTTGAGCGGCGTTGCCAGCAGCCAAGCGCAGACGCAAGCGCAACCCCCCGCACAGCCCAGCCAAGCGCCGACCTTGCAAACTGTCGTCGAAGGGCTGGAATCACCTTGGGCCATGGCCTTCCTGCCGTCGGGCAAGCTGCTGATCAGCGAGCGGCCGGGCCGCCTGCACATCGCCGCGCTGGGCGGCAAGCCCGGCCCAGCCCTCAGCGGCCTGCCGGCCATCGCCGCTGGCGGGCAAGGCGGCCTGCTGGACGTGCGGCTGGACAGCGACTTTGCCCGTAACCGCACGCTTTACTTCTGCTTTACCGAGGCCGACAGCGACGGCGGCAAGACCAAGGGCACGGCGCTGGCGCGGGCCCGACTCAGCGAGGACGAACGAAGCTTGAGCGAGGTCCGCGTGATCTTCCGCCAACAGCCCAAGCTGACCGGCTCGGGTCATTTTGGCTGCCGCATCATCGAAGCGCCGGACGGCCAGCTGTTCATGACACTGGGCGAGCGCTTCACCGCGATGCAGCGCGCGCAGACGCTGG
>CANFYD010000120.1 GCA_947450745.1 Burkholderiales bacterium | reverse complement strand
GGCATCACAAACACCACCGCTCCGGCTTGTTGCAGCGGCGGCGGCAGGTCGGGGTGCTTGACCCGGTCGACCGGCCGCTCGGCCACCGTTTGGTAAGCGGTGGCCTGCACGAAAGCGGCGAACTCGGCGTTGGTGACTTCGGTGCGGTCCATCCAGAAGCCTTCGACGCGGGTGCGGCGCAGCGGCAGCTCTTCCGGGTAGACGGTATCGCCCAGCTCGAAACTGCCGGCTGGCACCCACACCATGCCGGGCTGCGGGGCCGACGCCGGCTGCTGCGGCAGGGCGCAAACCAGGCGTTCAGCGCGGGCCTGTTGGGCGGTGCGCTCAGCCATGGCACGCCAGGCGCTCCAGCCAGCGGCCACCAAGACCAGGCTGATCAACAGGCCCAAACCCAAACCCCAGGCCCGGCGCTGGCGCTGGCGCTGACCTTGTTTGGTGGCTTGACGGTGGATCAACCGGGCTGCCCGACCACGCTGAACTGCCCGGCGTTCTCGCGCAGCCACTGCTCCGAGCTTGCTGCGTCATGCTGGCTGGGGTGGAAGTCGGGGCGCAGATAGTCGCGCCACAAGCCCCGGTTGCTGCGGATCAGGCCGTCCGGCGCGAGCAACATCCGGTAGGCGCTGCGCCAAGTGCTCCGCTTGAGCAGGCAGCCGTCGTGCCACAGGTTGCGCAGCGTCTGCCGCAGCACGTCGGCCATGAAGAGCACGGTGACGACGCGGAACACGCGCACGCGCCAGCGCTGGTTGCCGCCGGCCGCCTGGTAGATGTCGAAGGCGGTGCAGCGATGTTCGGCTTCCTCGGCGCTGTGCCACAGCCACAGCGTCTGCAGGCGCGGCTCCGCACCTTCGAGCGCTTCGGGGTGGCGCAGCATCCAGTCGGCAAAAATGGCCGTGAAATGCTCGGTGGCCGCCGTGGCCGCCAGGTGCTGGCGCAGGTCGAGGTGAGCGCTGGCCTCGATGCGCTGGTGCGCGCGTTGTTCGATGCGGTTGACGTAACCCTGCTTGAGCAAGTGGGCGTTGAACAGCGCGTGGATGCGCCGGTGCGTGGCCTCCTGCCCGACAAAACCCTGCACCTCGGCGGCATGCTCGGCGCGCTTGGCCTCGGGCAGCGATTTCAAACCGTTGCGCACCGAATCGATGAAGTACTGCTCACCGCGCGGGAAGCTCATCGACAAGGCGTTGAAAAAGGCGGTGCGGAAGGCGTCACCGCCGTTCCAGTGGCGCTCGAACGGTGTTTCCAGATCGATCAACAGGCGGCGTACGACAAGTTCGGTCATGGGGGTGGTTCTTTCATGAGCGTGATCAAGGCGTCAGCAGGCTCGCGTCTTTCACGCCGGTAAAAAGTGGGTGGGTCGCCGGGACGGCTGGGGAAGCTGGGGAAGCTGGCAATTGGAAAGCTTTGCAGGGCTTGAAATGTTATGGCATTGACAATGCCATAAGTCAGGGCGCATTGCAAGCGGGTCAGCCCCACTGGCAGCGGCGGCGGCCCGGTCAGAAGATGGGGCGGCCCGCTCGATGAGCCCAGATCCTGAAAGGACAACCGTATGCAGCGTCCCGCAAAAGTGCTTGTAGGGAAGGGTGCGCTGCTGTTGCTGCTGTTTTTGCTGCTTTTATTGGCTGCCGCTTGGTGGCAGCGCGCTGCCATCACCGTGGCCCTGATGGCGCGGCAGGTGACGGCGATGACGGCGGTGGCTGACCCGCTGGCGGCGCTGCAGGACGGTCTGCATGTGGGTCTGTGCGGTGCCGGCTCGCCGTTCCCTGACGACCAGCGCAGTGGCCCGTGCACGGCCGTGGTGGCGGGGCGGCGCCTCTTCATTTTCGACGCGGGCTCAGGTGCCGGCCGCAACATCGCCCGCATGCGCCTCAACGCCGGGCAGATCGAGGCGCTGTTTTTCACCCACTACCACTCCGACCACATCGACGGCTTGGGGGAGTTGATGTTGCAGCGCTGGATTCAGCGCACCTCCCGGCAACCGCTGCCGGTCTACGGCCCGGCGGGGCTTGAGCAAGTGCTGCAAGGCTTCAACGATGCCTACACGCTTGATCAGGGCTACCGCAGCGCTCACCACGGCGCGGCGGTCGCACCTCCGGACGGTTTTGGCGGCACGGCACGGCCGTTCGCGTTGCCGGCGGACACGGGGCGCACGGTGGTGCTCGCCGAGCCCGACCTGGAAATCGTGGCCTTTGCGGTGGATCACGGCCCCATCCACCCGGCGGTCGGTTATCGCATTCGCTACAAAGACCGCAGCGTCGTCATCAGCGGCGATACCAAAAAGAGCGCGGCCGTGGCCCGTGAGGCGCAGGGCGTGGACCTGCTGGTGCACGAGGCCTTGTCGCCCCAGTTGCTGGCGCTGTTGGAGCAGGGCTTCAGCCAAGCCGGCCGCAGCAAGCTGGCGCAAATCATGCACGACGTGTTGAATTACCACACCACACCCGAAGAAGCGGCCGCCATCGCCCAGGCTGCCGGCGTGAAGGCGCTGGTGTTCAACCACATCGTGCCGCCGTTGCCGTCGGCGGGGCTGGAGCCCGCGTTCCTGCAGCGCGCCGGGCAGATCTACACCGGCCCGCTGCGCATTGGTGCCGACGGTGACTGGTTCACCTTGCCGGCTGGCAGCCAGGGTATTGAAATGGGCAAGCGGCCCTGAACAAGCCGCAATTCAAAGCCCAGCAAAAATGGAGAACTACCGATGATCAGACGTTTGGCTTGGGGCCTGGCAGCCTTGCTGTTGGTCGGCGCAGTGGGCGTAGTGGCTTTTTACGCCGTAGGTGGGCGTGCCGGTGTGCTGCTGTTGACGGTCAAGTATTGGCTGCATCAGGACTACGCAGCGCCCCGCGAGGTGCTGTGGCAAACCGGGCCTGGCGTTCCTGGCGCAGCGTCCGCCCAGGCCGTCGCGCCGCGCCGCCCGCCCAATGTGGTGCTGATCGTTGCCGACGATCTGGGCTTCAACGACATCACCCACTACGGCGGCGGTCTTGCCGGGGGTCGGGTGCCCACGCCCCACATCGACAGCATTGCCCGGCAAGGGGTGGAGTTTCGCAACGGCTACGCGGGCAATGCGACCTGTGCGCCATCGCGCGCGGCGATGCTGACCGGGCGCTACGCGACGCGTTTCGGCTTCGAGTTCACGCCCACACCCAAGCAGTTCATGAAAGCGGTCACCGGCATGGCCCCGGCGAGTCAATTGCGCAAGCCCGTCTACCACCCCGAGCGCGAGGCCGAGCTGATCCCCTACGAGGACATGGGCCTGCCCACCAGCGAGATCACGCTGGCCAAATTGCTGCAGGGGTCCGGGTATCACACGGTGCAGTTGGGCAAATGGCATCTGGGCGACAGCCCGCAGTTCCGGCCCTACAACCACGGCTTCGACGAATCGCTGTCGCACCTGCACGGCGCGTCGATGTTCCTGCCCACCAAGCATCCGGGTGTCGTCAACGCCATGCAGGACTTCGACCCGATCGACAAGTTCTTGTGGGCGGCCGAGCCCTGGGGCGTGCGCTTCAAGGACGGCGAGCCTTTTCAGCCGCCCAAGTACATGACCGACTACCTGACCGACGAAGCGGTCAAGGTGGTGGCGGCCAACAAGAACCGGCCGTTCTTCATGTACTTGGCCTACAACGCGCCGCACACGCCGCTGCAGGCCACGCGCGAGGACTACGACGCGCTGAGCTTCATCCCCGACCACACGATGCGGGTCTACGCCGCGATGATCCGCTCGCTGGACCGCAACATCGGCCGCGTGCTGCAGTCACTGAAGGACCAAGGGCTGGATGACAACACGCTGGTCATCTTCACCAGCGACAACGGCGGCGCGCACTACATCGGCATCGATGGGCTGAACTCGCCCTACCGGGGCTGGAAGGCCACGTTCTTTGAAGGAGGTATCCACGTGCCTTTTTTCATGCGCTGGCCGGGCACGATTCCGCCCGGTGCCAGCGTCACCGTGCCGGTCAGCCATTTCGACATCTTTGCCACGGCCGCCGCTGCCGCCGGGCAACAGCTGCCGGCCGACCGCCCGATCGACGGCGTCAACCTGCTGCCCTTCATCAAGGGCGACGCGTCCGGTCGTCCCCACGATGTGCTGTTCTGGCGCACCGACACCTACCTCAGCGTGCGTGCGGGCGACTGGAAGCTGCAGGTGTCTGAGATGCCGAAAAAGGACTGGCTGTTCAACCTGGCCACCGACCCCAACGAGAAAACCAACCTGGCCGCCCAGCAGCCCGAGCGTGTGGCCGCCCTGAAGGCGCAGTTGTCGGCCTGGAACAAGAGCCAGCGCAAGCCGCTGTGGCCATCGCTGGGAGCGGGCCCCATCAGCATCGACAAATCGATGAAGGCCGCACAGTCGGCGGATGACGAGTACATCTACTACGCGAATTGACTGATTTTGGCGGCTGAGGCTGACGCAACACCGGTGCGCAGCCAGCCACACGCGGGTCGCGACCCGCCCTACGTTTTGTCAAAAGACGCGCTCAGAACGCCTTGGAGACTCGGATCTGATAGAACGACCCACTCAGCGCGTTGCGAGAGCTGATCGTGGTCAGGTAGGACAGGTTGACGGCGGCTTCCAGCTGAGGGATCAGGGTCGTGAAGAACACCCCAGCGCCGGTGGAGCTGAAACGGTTGGCACCGAGCGCGCCGCCGGTGTCGTCGGTGAATTGCTTGACCATCAGCACATGCGGCCCGAAGACGCCGACGGGTGAGCGATAGGCGGCGGCCAGGTCCAGGGCCAGATAGTCACCGCTTCTGAGCTGGTTGTCCGTGTTGCGGGTGTTGAAGGCCAAGCTGCCGCGCGCGCCGAGCGTCCAGTTGGGCGACGGGTTGTAAGCCACCGCTGCGCCTGGGCGCAGGGTGTAGAAATTGCCGAAGCCGATATTCAGCGTGCTGGCGGCGTCGTACTTGCCGGTGGGCAGGGCCAGCGTCAGGCCGGTGACCACCTTCAGGTCGTCCTTGCGGTAGATCCAGCCGACGCTGATTTCGGCATCGCCAGCTCCTTCAAGCACCCCGGTGCCGGCGCTGGACAGCGCCTTCAACTGCGCTTGATAAGCCGTGTTGAACCCGGCTTGCGCGCCGGCCTGCGCGGCTGCACCGGTGCCGGCGGGCAAGGGGGGCGAGGTCAAGGCGGGAGCCAGCGTGCTCAGCGTGGGCGTCTGTCCGCTGTAGGTGACGTCGCGGTTCAGCCGCGCGGTGTAGGGTAGGTTGAGCGCTACCAACAGATGGCCGCCACCGAAGTGCTTTTCGCTCTGGTAGCCGAGCACGAGGTTGGCAATCGCCTGCGACTGATTCAAATCGACCGCCGTGGTGCCGGTGTAACTGGCGGTGCGCACGGCACCTGCGATGGCTGCCGGCGTTGCAAAGCCGCCGGACTTGACTTGCTGAAACGAGTTGCCCGTGTTGTCGGTGATCTTGTCGACTTCGAGTTGCGTCAGCGAAACGCTGGCGAAGAAGCCCGGGTTGTCGACCTGCGCGACGATTTCTCCCCCCAAGGTGCCCGACAGCGGGAAGCGGACCTTGAACCCATCCGCCGCCTGCGACGAATCGGCGAAAGTGCTGAGGACGGCAGCTGCAAAGAGGGCACGGCGAAAATTGAGGGTGCGCATGATTTGTCTCCAGAGATTAGTATTTATGTTTTGACATGGCGAGTGTCATTTCTTTTCAACCGGCCGTGGGTTGGGACTTACGCTATGCATGTGGCGCCGAACAGGCCCTGAACCCGGCTGCAGCAAAGACAAGGCGCGTGCGTTTTGAAAAATGGACGGCAAAATCCCCCCATGCCAAACATCCCAGCCGAGCTCCGCCGCCCAACGCCATCGCCGAGCCAAGCCAATAAGGCCAGCAAGGCCAGCAAGGCCAGCAATGCGAGCCAAGCCAATAAGGCCCGATGCGACGCCAGCAGCGCCTTGCCCAAGCCCGACGGCCGCATCAACCGCAGCGTCGTCACGCGCAAGAAGATCGTCGAAGCGCTGACCGCGCTGGTCTTCGAGGGCCACATCACCCCCACCGCAGAGCAGGTGGCGCAGCGCGCTGATGTGGGCCTGCGCACGGTGTTCCGCCACTTCGATGACATGGACGCGCTCTACCGCGAGATCAGCGTCGATATCGATGCCCAGGTGCAACCGCTGATCCAGGCCCGCCTGGACGCGGCCACTTGGCAAGAGCGAGTGCTGCAAAGCATCGGCGTTCGCAGCGACATTTACGACCGCACGGCCGCCATGCATGTGGCAGCCCAGGTGCACCGGCACGAGTCGGCCTATCTGGCCCAGAACCTGATGGATTCGGCTCGGCTGCAGCGCGATCTGCTGCGGCGACTGCTGCCGCCGGCGGTGGCGCAGAACGCGCCGCTGCTCGACGCGCTGGACCTGATGCTGAGCTTCGAGGCCTGGATACGCTTGCGTCGCGAGCAAGGCTTGCAAGCCGACGCGGCGCGCGAGGTGATGCGGCTCGGTGTCAAGGCCTTGCTGGCGACGGTGAAGGCGCTGGACTGACCGGCGTTGCCCGTATGAAGGCCGCAACGGCGGCGGCAACTTCGGCCCCCCGGTCCTCTTGCAAAAAATGCCCGGCACCGCGGGTCACGGCGTGCGCTTGACCTTGGGCACCCGGCACCCGTTCGTGCCAGATGCGGTGGCCGCCGCGTGTCACCGGGTCACGGTTGCTGAAGAGGGTGAGAAAGGGCTTGTCCCAGCGCTTGAATACCTCCCAGGCCGCCTCGTTGCGGGCGCGCTCGGGGTCGTTTGGTGTGGTCGGCACGAAGCTGGGGAAGAGCCGCGCCCCGAGGCGGTGGCGGCGGGTCGGGAACGGCGCGTCGTAGGCCGCGATTGCCTGCGGCGTCAGTCCGTCCGCACAGCCGGCCTTGACGATGCGGCCGATCGGAAACCAGGGGCTGTAGCGTGCAAACGCGCGCCAGATCTTGAAGGCTGTGGGCAGCGCGGTGGTGCCGGTGGGCAGGCCGCCGTTGGCCAGCACGATGCGCTCGAACCGCTGCGGCGCGGCCGCCGCCAGGCGCAGGCCAATCAGTGAACCCCAGTCCTGGCAGAACAGCGTCAGGTGCTGCAGCTCGCGGGCTTCCAGCCAAGCCTGCATCCACAGCACATGATTCAAGTAGGAGTAATCGGCGGCATGCGTGGGTTTGTCCGAGCGGCCGAAGCCGACCAGGTCGGGGGCGATGACGCGGTAGCCCGCTTGCAGCAGCACCGGAATCATTTTTCGGTACAGATAGGACCAGGTTGGCTCGCCGTGCATCAGCAAGACGGCCTGCGCATCGCGTGGCCCCTCGTCGATGCAGGCGATGCGCAAGCCGCCCACCACCGTGTAGTGCGGGCTGTAGGGGAAGTCGGGCAACTGGGCGAAGCGGGCTTCGTCGGTGCGCAGAAAGTCGGTGACGATCGGTAGCGACGGCATGTTCATCAGACTCCAAAAATACGGGCAAGGCGAACGCCGAAGCCCTGGATCCAGGGCGCGACGTAGCGCAGCCGGGGCCGGCTCGCCTCGGCAGCCTTGACGATCTGCGCGACGATGGACGCGGTGGACTTCGCTTCGAGCAGGCCGAAGGTGCGCGCTTCTTCGGCCCGCATCCGTTCAGCTTGGCCAGCAAAGTAGGACTGCGCCCCCATCCATGTGTATTTGCGCTCCGTCATCGCCTGGTTGAAGCCGGTGTGGATGGCACCGGGTTCGATCAGCGCCACGTGGACATTGCAGCGCAACTGCTTGAGTTCGGCACGCAAGCCGGCCCCGGCTGCCGAGAGCGCGAACTTGCTCATCGAATAGGGCATCAAAAAGGGCATGGGCACGCGCCCGGCGATGGAACTGACGAACAGCACCGTGCCACGCTGGCGCGCGATCATGCCGCGCAGCGCCAGTTGCGTGAGCTCCAGAGTGGCAAACAGATTGACCTCGAAGACCCGGCGGATGCGCTCCACATCCACCTCGGCCAGCGAGCCCGACTCGCCGATGCCGGCGTTGTTGATCAGCACATCCAGCTCCAGTGAAAGGAGCTGCTGGCGGTCGGCCTCCGAGGTGATGTCGAGCTTGAAGGCTTGCAGCGCCACGCCATGCGCATGGGTCTGTGCTTGGGCCTGCGCTTTGGCCCGTACCCGCAATGCTTCGGCCTGCGCCTCGTCAATGGTGGTGGCAGTGACGCGGTGGCCGCGTGCGGCCAGAGCCCAGGCCGCGTCGAGGCCGATGCCGCTGCCGGCGCCGGTGATCAGGATGGTTTTTTTCATGGCTTGACGCGGCGGCGTCTGGCGCGCACCCACAGAGCAATCGGCAGGCCCAGCAACAGTAAAGGCAAGAGCAGCGCCGCCGCCACCAGCTGCGGCCAGTAGACCGGCCACCAGTAATTGACGAAGGAGTTGATGACGACCTGATTGACCGGGTTGTAACCCTCGGGCATGGGCAGCACGCCGTTCGACTTGGCCCAAGCGGCGTAGTCGGCCTGCAGTGCCGTGAACTGCGCTGGCAAGGCCTTTTGCAGGTCTTTGGTTTCGCCGGGATCGGTGCTCAGGTCATACAGATGCCACTGCCCGTCGCCCACCGGCGGATTGTTCAAGACCAGTTTCAGTTCGCCTTTGAACAAGGCCTTGTTGCCGGCCAACTCGTAGCCCAGCGCTTCGTCACCACGGCGCACGCGGGTGGCCGGGTTGGCCAGCGCCGCGACGAGGCTGCGGCCGGTCAGCGCTTCGATGGGCCGGCCTTGATAACGGCCGCCAGGGCTTGGCACCTGGGCCAGGTCCAGCAAGGTGGGCACGATGTCGGTGACATGAGCCAGGCCGGCGTGGATCTGGTTGGCTTGCGTCCCGGTCGCCCCGCTGATGATCAGCGGCGAGCGGATGCCGCCTTCACCGGCGTAGAACTTGAACGTGCTCAACGGCGACGCCGAAGCGCTGGACCAGGAAGGGCCGGGCACCACATAAGCGCCGGGGCCGCCCAGACGATCGAGGTCGCGGTTGTAGTTGAAGCGCAGCCACAGGTCGGCTTGGCTGTAGTCCGAGCCTTCGGGGCCGTTGTCTGACAGAAAGACGAAGACGGTGCGCTCGAACTCGCCGGTGGACTTCAAGTGCGCCATCAACCGGCCCACTTCGTGGTCCATCGCGTCGGCCATGGCGGCGTAGACCTCCATCAGGCGGGCCTGGTAGCGCTTGTCGGCAGCGCTCAGGGCGGCCCAGTCCAGGGTGCTGTTCATCACCGCCATGGCGGCGTCTTTGGGCACCAGGCCGAGTGCGGCCGCCTTGGCGCGGCGCGCCTCGCGCAAGGCAGTCCAGCCGCCGTCGTAGCGGCCCTTGTACTTGGCGATGAAGGCTTGCGGGGCTT
>CANFYD010000119.1 GCA_947450745.1 Burkholderiales bacterium | reverse complement strand
CGATGGACCGACTTGGGCGGCGGCGGCCAGGCTGCAGCAGCAACCGGCGGCGGCCAGGGCCAAGCTGGACAGGCGAAACAGTGGGCGCGGCTGCGTCGGCGTCAGCGTCGGCAGCGGGCGGGTGGGATGGGGTGGAATTTGGCCGAACATGGGTGTCTCCCGAAACTGCTTTTTTGTCGCTGCGCGGTCTTCCCGCCAGCCTGTTGCTGAAGATACAAAAACACAGTGCTCCAGAACAGGGAAAACTTCCCGCTACTGGCGCTTTTTTAGAGGCTGACACGGCGGGTCGCGGCTGAAATAAAGGAATACTCGTGCTCGAAATTACTCCTCAGTGAGCACCCCGTGACAGACGCACTGCAAGTCGAGCAATCAGCCTGGTGCAGCACCCAAGATGCGCAGGCCGTCCACCGACTGCATCGCAGCGCCGTGGCCAAGGCCTGGTCCGGCCAGGTGCGCCCCGAGACGGTCGAGCATTTCGCCGCCCACCAGGGCAGCGCAGGGAGCATCGTCGCCAACTACAACGCCAGCGGGCAGCTGGTGGCTTACGGGGTGCTGGCCCTGGTGATGCCCATCGTCTCGAGGTTTGCCGCGCTCTTGGGCGCCGACCCTGCGCGGGTCTGTGTGCTGGACGGCTGTGCCGTGGATCAGGACTGGCGCGGTCATCGGCTTCACGAAGCCGCCATCGTCGAGAGGCTGCGCCTGGCCACAGCCCTTGGCCGCCCGGCTGCGGTAGCGACCGTGGCACCGCAGAACCTGCCAAGCCTCAGATCGCTGCTGCGGGCTGGTTTCGAGGTGCGCCGCTTTGCCCTGCTGTACGGCGGACTGCCAAGATTCGTGCTGTATCGGCCCGCCGAGCCCAGGCTGGCCGCCCCGCCCTGCGAGCTGCGTTTATCGATGCACGACGTCGGCCGCCACCAGCAGGCCCTTGCGGCAGGCTGGGTCGGCCACGCCTGCTGCCAGTCGCCAGACGGTGACTGGTGCCTCGACTACGCCAGCAGCGACAAGCGACAAGAGACAGCCGGGGCGACAGCTCGCAGCGACGCCTCGTGACGCTCTGGTGCGAACTTCAGAAGCAGGCCTGCGTCAGCCCCTACATTCCCCGACAAGGCAGAAAAATGGTGACCAGGGAGGCCAACGACCGGGGCAATGACTTGTTGCAAGACGACGATACGACCCGCGTGATTGCCGGGTCGGCAGCGCTTACTGCCGCCGATGACCCCGACAAAACCATCATCAAGCCGCTGCAGCGCCAGCCCAAGCCACAGCCACAGCCGCTGCCCCAACCGCCCTCTGGCCAGCCACTCAGAGCGAGACCGTTGGCATCGCCATTCCCCAAGCGAGCTGGCTCGCTGGCCTTGCGATCCGGCTTCCAGTTGCATGAATACCGCATCGACAAGGTGTTGGGCCAGGGCGGCTTCGGCATCACCTATCTGGCCACCGACATCAACCTCAACTCGCGGGTGGCGATCAAGGAGTTCTTGCCCGAGGAGATCGCCTTTCGCAAGAACGGGCAGACGGTATCGGCCCATTCCTCAAAACACCGCGACCGCTACAAGCGGGGCTTGGACAGCTTTCTGATCGAAGGCCGCACGCTGGCCAGCTTTCGCCATCCGAACATCGTCCGGGTGGCGCGGTTTTTCGAGGCCCATCAGACGGCCTATATGGTGCTGGAATACGAGCTGGGCAGCTCGCTCAAGAGCTGGTGGTCAGAGCATGCCGACATGTCTGAAAAGGATCTGGCACGGCTGCTGCAGCCCCTGCTGGACGGCTTGGCCGTCGTCCATGCCACCGGCTTTTTGCATCGTGACATCAAGCCGGACAACATCCAGGTGCGCAGCGATGACGGCAGCCTGGTGCTGCTCGATTTTGGTTCCGCCCGGCAGGCGGTGGGCAGCAGCAGCGAGCAGAGCGACGTGGTGGTGACGCCCGGCTACGCGCCGGTCGAACAATACGGCGAGGGCGCAGAGGGCGAACAAGGTGCCTGGACCGACATCTACGCGCTGGGTGCCACGCTGTACTGGATGCTCAGCGGCCGCAAACCGATCGATGCGATGGAACGTGCGGCCGCCTTGGCACGCGGTGCCGACCCCCTGCCCTCCATCAGCCAGCAGGTGGCAGCGGGCCGCTTCAGCCCCGACTTTTTGAACGCGATCGACTGGGCGCTCAAATTGGACCGCCACCAGCGGCCCGCCAGCGTGGAGCAATGGCGGCGCCTGCTGTTTGCCGGCCAAGCCGCCCACCTGGGCCTGCAGGAGGCCTTGCGCGCCGGTGACCTGATCGGCGGAATGCAAGCCGCGCTGCCAACCCAATTGGGCACGCAAATCGGTCGGCGGCTGCGGCTGGGGTGGCGCACGCTGAAAGCACCCTCAGCTTGGTCGCTGACGTTCAAGCTGAGCTTGGCGATGCTGCTGAGCGCCTTGCTGCCGATGGCCATCACCGGTTACTACAACCTGCAGAGCAGTCTGGCCAGCGTGACCGAGACTGAACTACGCCACTTGGAGTTGCTGGCCGTCAGCACCGCCGGGCGCATGGCGCAACTGGTAGGAGACAGCCGCAAACTGGCCCGCATCCTCGGTTCCGACCGCGAGTTCATCGACTTCCTGACCAACTCACCCGGTCAGCAGAACCGGGACAAAGCGGCCATGCTGGTCAAGATGAAGGCGCTGGTCACCGCCAACACCGATGTCCACTTGATGATGCTGATGAACAGCGACGGTACCGCCGTGGTCTGCAACGACGCCAAAACGATGGGCAGCAATTTTGCCTTTCGCGAATATTTCAAGGAGGCCATGCAGGGCCGGCCTCACAGCACCGGCATCATCGTCGGCTCGGTGAGCGGGACGGCGGGTATGGTGTTTGCCTATCCGGTGCTGGCCGCGGATGGCCGGGTCGTGGGTGTGATCGCGTTGCGCATCCGTGGGGAGGCTTTCGACGCAATACTGGCCGAAGTGCGCCGGGATCTCAGCGTCACGCCCTTTCTGATCGATGACGACGGCGTGCTGATCGGCCACCCGGACCGCGCGGCGCTTTACAGCAGCCTCGGTCCGCTCTCCGCCGCCACCGCAGCCCAGCTGCGCGCCGACCAGCGCTTCCGGCGCGACAACATCACCAATTTAGACATGCCTGAGCTCGCTGCCGCCATGGTCCGGGCGGCCAAGCCGAGCCATATCAGCTACCACTCGACGCTCTCCAATGACGAACAAATCGTCGGTTACGCGCCAGTACTCAGTGGCGGCAACTCATCGGCACTGGAGCACGGCAACAACAACCACTGGGTGGTCGGCATCAGCGAGTCGCGGGCCAGCTTTGAGCAGCCGCTGAACAGCCTGTTCTACGGTCTGCTGTCGAGCATGGCCGTCGTCGGCTTGTGCTTTGCAGGCCTGGCCCTGTGGTTTGCGCGCCGCATCGTGCGGCCCATCCAGGCCCTGACGCGAGCAGCCGATGCGCTGAAGGCGGGTGACTTCGGCCGCGCATCGATCAAGGTGGAAAGCCAAGACGAGGTCGGTCAACTGACCCGCACCTTCAATGTGCTGATCGATGTGCTGCGGCAGCGTGAATCCGAGCGGGGCAGCAGCAAGGGCTGAGAGGGTGAGAACTTTTTACTGCGCGGCCGCCATGCGTCGTTGGCTGGGTACTCGGAATCCTCACGTACCTGGAGTACGTTCCGGCATCCGTGCCCCATCCGCCAGGGCCAGAGGCCCTGTCCTTCGGCAGGCACAAGCAGTCCTCAGGACTGCTTGTGTCCGGCCTCAGCCTAGCCTGACAACCGCTCGCTACAAAAGTTCTCACCCTCTGAGCGCAACTCAGGCGCCCGGCGGGGCGCACTTGCTCGTTCAGTTTGTAGGGCGGGTCGTGACCCGCGTGCGGCCGACTGTGCGCCCCGTGTCGTGCCAAGCCAGCTCCTGTCGGCCCTTCCGGCTTTGCTGCCCGTGCAAGGGGGATTCGCCCCGGCGCACACTCGGCCCGCCCTGCGTGGCTGAACTGGGCTCCATCTGTTTTGTGTATTGCATCCGGGTTGAAGCTAAACCCCATCCGCCGAAATCACGCCGTGCCGGATCGCCAGCAAAGCCATCGCGGCGGAACTGCCCAGGCCCAGCTTTTCCTTGATCAAGGTCTGGTGGTTGGAAACGGTCTTTGGGCTCAAATGCAGCGAACGGGCGCAATCGGGCAGGGACTTGCCGGCCGCCAGCAAGCGAAATATCTCGTACTCGCGCGGGGTCAAGGACTCGAATTGCGGGTCGACAACAGGTGCCAGCGCCGGGCTGTTCAGCAGCGCGGCGGGCAAGTCGGGGCTCAGGAAGCGCTGGCCCAGATGCACTTGCTTGACGGCGTCGATCAGCGTGTCGGGGTCGCAGCTTTTGGTGACAAAGCCGCGTGCGCCCAGGCCCAAGGCCCGGCGCACCACCGCCTCGCTGTCGTGCATGCTGAAGACCAGCACGCGGGCCGAAGCATCCCGCTCCAGCACACGGCGCAGCAGCTCCAGGCCGCTGCTGCCGGGCATCGAGATGTCGGTGATGGTGACGGCCGGGCGGTGCTGGACGAATTGGGCGTACGCCTGGTCGACATCGCCGGCCTGCGCCACTACCCGCATCTCACCCATCTGCTCCAGCAGGCGCTGATAGCCGGCCCGCACCACCGGATGGTCATCGACCAGCAGCAGGTTGATCACGCGGCACGCTCCCGCTGGAGGTGAGGCAGGTGCAAGCGCATGGACGTGCCCATGCCGGGCGCGCTGCTGAGCTGCAATTGCCCGCCAAAGATGGCCGCCCGCTCTTGCGCGCCGCGCAGGCCCAGGCCCGGTTTATTCACTCCGTGCTCGAAGCCGCAACCGTCATCGCTGACCGTCAAAGCCAAGCCATCTTGGCCATCGAAGTTCAAGCTCATGCGCACCTGCTGCGCCTGCGCATGGCGCATCACGTTGGACAGGGCCTCCTGGGCCACGCGGTAGAGCGCGGTGTCCCGGGTCGTCGTCGAGCCCGCGCCGTTCACAGGCCACTGGCCCTCGGCGGCAAACACGCACTCCACGCCGGTGCGCAGTTGCCAGGCTTGGCACATCGCTTGCAGCGCCGCCACCAGGCCTAGCTCATCCAGCTCTGGCGGCCGCAGGCGGCGCAGCAGGCCGCGCAGGCTGTGCTGCAACTGCTCCGCCGTCTGGGCCGCCCTTTGCGCGGCTTCGCAAATGGCCTCAATTTGCCTCGCTTGTGAGGCCGCTGGCACGCCCATAAGGTCGGGGTTCGCGTGATCAGGCATAGCCAAACCTCGCAGCGACAACTGCGCCCGCTGCATATAAGCGGATTCGATGCGGATGGCTGTGCAGTGCTGCGCCATCTCGTCATGCAGCTCACGCGCCAGCGCGACGCGCTCGCTTTCCTGCACGGCAATCAACTGCTGGGCCAATTCCCGGTTCTGCGCCAGCAGCGCTTGCGCATCGGTTTGGCGGCGCCAGGCAAACCAAGCCAGTCCGACGCCCAGGACCACCAGGCTGAGCGGCAACTCGTCCACCTGCCAGGCTTCGAAGCGGATCATCCAGCCCGCCAGGCGCTCGTTCAGTTGCAGCGCCACAGAGAGCACAAAAACCAGCAAGGTCAGCGCGATGACGCCCAAAAAATCGCGTCGCGCCGCCCCCTTCATTCCCAGGATTCCAGTTCCAGCGTGCGGGTGCCACCGGTCAAAAAGGCCGAATGAGCCGGCTCCTGCCGCTCCATGCGCACCAGGCCGACACCGGCGCAATACCATTCCTGCGTCGTCAGCGGCAGGTCGCGCCAACCGGTGGCCGGGTCGGCATAGAGGCGCAGCGTGGCCAGGCCTTGCACCCGCAGGCAGTTCTTGAATTGGCCGGCCGGGCTGTCCACCGTCAGGTTGCTTTCCATGATCTGGTAAGTCATCGGGATTTTGGGATGGGCATGACGGATCTCGCGCGGGAACTCGTTGCTGCGCAGCAGCAAATAAGCGGTGGTGTGGGCCTGCCACTGCGTGCCGGGCTGCAGCGGGGTTTTCAGAACATAGCGCCGCGCAGTATCGCTTTGCGCATGCTCGTCCAACACGCTCTGGCTGGCGACGCGGTAGATGCCGGTCTCATCGGCACGCAGCCAGTAGTCGACACCGCTGTCGCTGTGCCGCCGCCACGCCGCTTGGTCGCCCAACTCGGCCAGCTTTTCAGACCCATACGCGCGCAGCGTCAGCGCCTCAACCTCGGGACTGCTGTCATCTTCCAGCGTGGTGGTGACGCGGTAAGTCCAGCGGTGGCCTGCTTCGAGCGGAAAGAAGGAGTCGCCGGACGGTGCGGGCTGGCAGGCCGTCAGCAAGACAGCCGTCAACAGCAGTGTCAAATTCAAACGCAATGAACCCAGAGCAGCCGCCATTCATTTCTCCGGCAGTTGCGGCACCGGCAGGTCGCGCAACTTGACGACCTGCTCATCGCTGCCCGGCCGCAGCCAGGCAAAACCGGCCTTGCCCGCCTTCGGCTCGCTGGAGCCGACCTGGCTGACACCGTCACGCGTTTTCTTCATCGCCTCGCTCAGCAGCGCGTGCAAGTCCTTGCTGTAGGGCAGCACGAAGGCGCGCGGTTGCGCCACCGGTTTGCCGTCCTGCAAGGCGTTGACCCAGACATACAGCGCGCCGGGCCGCTTCGCCGTCGGTTCATCGAACACCGCCGACAGCAGCACGAAGCGCGCGGGCAAATGGTCGACGCTGGGCCAGCCCCACATGCTGTGCACCGCCTCATTGGCGAAGAAGTAGAACAGCGTGACGCTGAGCGCCAGCAAGCCCTTCAGCCACACCGGCCAGTGCGACCACAACAGCGCCAGCAAAGCCACAAAGGCCAGCGCCACCAAACTCAAAACAATCGGCAATGTCATGGGAACCTTATAGTTTTTGCACCAAGGACTTCGCCAAGGTGTTGATCTGCGTGACTCGGCCGTCGGCTTGCAGGGTGAAGCGCACGGCGGTCGCTTCGTCGCCCTGGCGAGCCAGCTTCACTTGCCCGTAAAACACCACTTCGGCGCGCGGGTTGACCTTGATGACGTTGACCGTCACGTCGACCGGTTGGCCGTTCTTCGATTGGTAGTACTGCACGTTGACCGTGTACTCGCCTGGCACGATGCCGCGCAGTGTCACCACCTCCTGGCGGAACGGGCTCTGGATGCGCTGCCCGTTGATGACGAGGGCGTCGTTGGCGTCGCCCCGGTCGTCACGGTCCAGATACATCAAGCCGGACTCCCTCTGCCGGAACCACAGCAGCTCGCCACGCGGGTCTTGCACCCAGGTGTCGATGTCGTTCGGGTTGTTGTCAGGCCAGGTGACGTTGATGATGTATTCGGCCTTGGACGGTATGTCGCCCGCCTTCAAAGCCTTCGGGTTCATCGCCAGCAAGGCGATGATGAAGCAGAAGACGAAGGCGATCAGCATGTTGAACAACATGTCGTAGAACGGATCGACCTCCGGCTCGCGCGATGTCTGGCGGTGGCGACTGCGCATCAGACCAAGCTCGCCCGTGTGGCTATGGCTGTGGCCGTGCCCGTGACCGGAGCTGTCACGGTTGCGGCGGACAGCACGCCCAAGCCGCAGCGCTGAATATCCGCCACCAGCGCGTCGGCATAGCGGTCCAGCCGCGTCAGCTGCATGCCCAGCAAGATGTTGCCGACCAAGCCGACCATCGTCGTCAGCAAGGCCACACCCAGACCGGTGGTCAGGCTGCGCAGCAGGTCTTGCGATTGCGACGCGTCAAAGCTCTGCAAGCTGCCGATGTTCAGCGCCAGGATGGAAAAGCCGATCACCTTGCCCAGCAGACCCAGCTTCAGTTGGATCCCGTTGACCCACCAAGCGGTGCCGTGCGGGCCATGCGTGCGCTCCAGCAGCAAGTCCAGCAGCGTGGCCTGATCAATGCCCGGCTGCCCCAGATGATCCAGATACTCGCCGGCCCAGCCGCGCCCCAGGTCGGCCTCGGCCCAGCCGACTGCGCCGCCCCGCCGCTGCAAAGCCGCCCGCTGCTGTTGCAACTGACGAGCCCGTGCGCCGCACCACAGCGTGGCCGCCACAAAGAGCAACAAGATCACGAAGGTGATGCCGGTCGGGTCGGAGCGCAACAGCAGCCCCCACACACCGCGCACCCCCAGCAACCAGGTCGCAAACACCAGCACACCGCCCAGCGCCAACCATTCCAGCCAGAGCGGCTCCAAGGGCTCGGCCCGCGCGCGCGGCTTCGTCATCAACAACAACAACTTCATCAGCTTCATACCTCGATCACCATGCCGTCGAAGGCCAATTCACAGGCCTCGGCCGCCAGCTGCCGGTCGGCACCGGCGGATTCGTTCAGCCAGCGGCTGTGGTGGCTCAGATGGGTCGAGATCCGGCGGCCGGCCAAGCTGCGGCTCGGCCACTCGGCGCTGCCGTCAACCAGCAGGCAGGCCGCGTCTTGCAGCCAAGCCAGCTCGGGCTCGCCCTCCGCCTCGGCCTCCGCCGCGTCGTGCGGCGTTGGCAGATCGGGCGCATAGACAAAAACCCGCCCCGAAGCCAGGTCCTCGACCGCCACGGCGATGCGCTGCCCGACGCTGTCAGCGCCCGGTGCAGCGCCTGGCACCGCGCCCGGAACGGCAAACGCGACGAAGCGCAAACCGCCAAAGCCGGGGATGCGGAACTCCGCCTGCGTCTGGCTGCCCGCCACCGGCAGCAAATGCCAGCGCACAGAGTCGCGGTTCTCCAGCCCAAAGCGCTGCGACAAACTCTCGGTCAAGTCCTCGAACACCGGTGGCGTGGCGTACACCTCCAGCCCGGCGCGGTCGCGCAAATTGAGCAGCCCGCCGACGCTTTGCCATTGCCCGTCCAGCAGCACCAGCGCCTTGATCGGCGAGTGCAAGTCGGAGTCCGGTGGCACCTTGGCCGCCTTTTGCGCCTTTTCCGCCTCGGCCTCCTTCTCCAAGGGCGCGCGCGGCTGCAACTGCGGGTTGGCGCGGATTTGCTGCGTGATGTCGGGCGCTGCATTCAGCAACACCCAGCTCAAGCCGTCCTGCGACACCGCCACCGAGCTTTGGCTGCGCTGCGGCTGCGGTTTCAGGGCCGGTTGGCTGGCTTCACGGCAAGCGCGGCAGGCGTGGCAACTGCAGTTCCACTGCGGCACACCGCCGTCCGCGCCTGAGCCCAACACCAGAATCTTCATGCGAGCGCGATCCGTACTGTGGCACCGCTGCACCCAGCGCGCCGGCAAGAACCTTGCTTGACAATCCACCACCATGCCTTCGAATCCATTGAACCCTCGCCCGATTGCCTTCGTTTCAACCACGGGGACACCGCAATATTCATGCCGCCCGTCCGTTGGCACCAGGGAGGCCAAATGACCAGAAACAACCCTGATCGCT
>CANFYD010000118.1 GCA_947450745.1 Burkholderiales bacterium | reverse complement strand
GGCGTCAACTGATAAGCGGGCAGGCCGTGGCGGCGGCTGGCCACCAACAGCTCAATTTGCAGCGAGCCCTTGCGGCCGGGCAGAAAAACCTGCGGGGCCAGTTGCTCGGGCGTCACTTCAACACCGCTCGTCTGCAACAGTGTGGCCAGCGCGGCCGGCCCGCATTCGAAATCTTCCTGGGGGAAAAAGGGTGTGCTGCTCAGCAGAACTCGGTCGGGCAGGTCGGCGGGCCACTGCTGGTTCAGCCGCTGGACCTGGGGCGTGACGCAACCGGTGAGTAACAAAAGCAACAAGATCGCGCCAATAAAAAGCCCCGCCGAAGCGGGGCTTTTCACAGGGCGCTTGTTGGATAGTTCAGCGATCACCGAACCGAACGTGTGAAGGGGAAGACCTTCGTCAAGCCCAGCACGTCGGTCACGAGCAGCACGATGAAGACGGTGAACAACACACCGATCACCTCGCCGCCGGCCGGTGCCGTGTCGATCTTGCCTGCCAGCTGGGCGATTTCAGCGTCTGACATGGCGTTGACGCGAGCGGCTGCTGCGCCTTCTTCCACGCCTTGCTGCACCATCGCCAATTGCACGTCGTCACGGGCAAAGAAGGTGTTCACGCGGGCCCGGTTGGCCTCGGCAAACTGGGCTTCTTGTGTCGTCACAAGCGCATCGGTCGGGACGATGGCCGCTTGGGCGCTCATCGGCAGGCCCATCAGCGTGCAAGACACCATCAGTGTCGAAGCAATAAAGCGTCGGGCAAGTTTCATGCAATTCTCCAGGTTGGGGAGCAGAGTGTAGGGCGAGCTTTTCGATCGCTCGACCAAGCGGGCCGGATGACCTTGGAACGCGCAGCCGTGCGGCTGCGCTCAACATGGGCCGCTCCTCAGCGGCATTCAACCGCGCGGCCTGGGGCAAGCAAGTCTTGCGAAGGCGTTTTTGTCAGCCAGAATCGCGCATCTCAGCGACTGCCTCAAACCATCATGTTGACGATCCAAAATTCACTTCGTGGCCTGCTTTCCAGCTTGGCCTTGGGCCCGGGTGTCGCACTGCTGCTGAGCAGCCCGCTGTCGGCCTGGGCGCAGGCCGAGGCCTGCTACGTGGCCAAAGATGCGGACGGTGTTTTCGCCGGCAAGCGTTTGCTGCCGGTGGCCTTGGCGGATGCTGACGCAGCGCCCGGTCAGCCGCAGTTGACGAATGCGCAGTTCTCCGGCGTCAAGCGCTGCTACGCCAAGGCCAATCAGCGCATGGCCGGCTTCCAGGGCGGCATGGAGTTGGGCTTGCGCACCGACGGCGCTGGGCGGGTCAACCGGGTGTCGGTGTTGCAGATGGAGCACAACGACAACGCCTTCAGTGCCTGCGTGGCGCAACTGGCCTGCACATGGCAGGTCGCCAATTTGCCGGCTGACGCGCAGGCGCACCTGAGTTTTGCGCTGGGCATGAAGGAAAGCGTCGATCGCCCTGATTTCCTCGACCCGCGCAAGGTGAAGGATTCGCAAGCTTACAAATAAGCGCCGGCCGGATGCCACAATTCCGCCATGAGCATTCCACGCGTCCGCATCCAGACCGAAGATTTTGACCTCAGCGCGGAGACGCTGGCGCTGCGAGCGGCCGACGGCGGCATCGGCGCGGTGGTCGCTTTCGTCGGCACCGTGCGTGAAGCCAGCCACGGGCAGGACGTCAGCCGCATGGAGCTGGAGCATTACCCCGGCATGACCGAAAGCTCGATTGAATCGATGATCGCCGCCGCTGAAGCGCGCTTCGACATCCGCGCCGTCAGCATCATCCACCGGGTCGGCAGCTTGGCCGCGCTGGAGCAGATCGTGCTGGTGCTGGTGGCCTCGGCCCATCGCGGGCAGGCCTTCCAAGCGTGCGAGTTCTTGATGGACTATTTGAAAACCCAAGCGCCGTTCTGGAAGAAAGAGCACACGCCCGAGGGCGCGCATTGGGTCGATGCCCGGGTGGCCGACGATGCGGCGCTGGCGCGCTGGGGCTTGAGCTCCGGCAATGCAGGTGAGGCCTTGCTGCCCTGAGCGGCAGTTTATCGATGTCCGTCAACTTCACTCAAGCGGCGGCGGTGGCCGGCGGTGCCGCCCTCGGCGCGCTTGCGCGTTGGGGTGCCGGTCTGGCGCTGAACAGCTTGTGGGCGGGGTTTCCGCTGGGCACCTTGTTGGTCAACTGCCTGGGCGGCTTGTTGATCGGCGGCGCGATCCAGTGGTTTTCGCGCTGGCCGGACGATGTGTTGCGCTTGTTTCTGGTCACCGGTGCGCTCGGCGGCTTCACTACTTTTTCCTCCTTTTCGGCCGAGTCGCTAGGCTTGTTGCAGCGCGAACAATGGGGGCTGGCTTTGCTGCACTCGGGTGCGCATTTGCTCGGCGCCCTGGCCTGCACGGCGCTGGGTTTTGCGTTGGCTCGCTACCTGCTGCGCGGCTAAATTGACTGTGTTTTCCCCGTCTCGGGGATTTCCCGCGTAAGTAACCCGATATCACCCAGAGCGCGAATGCGGATGTAACACTGAGTGCAAGCTGGGCTCCTCAGAAGCCCGGATGACACGACAGGAGACACCTCATGCGCATCATTCCCATTGGTTTGGCTCCATCGCTTGACACCGCATCTTGCGGCGACGAGAGCGGCGAAGTTCCCAAGCTCGATCTGCCGCTGGCGCGGCGCGAATTCCTCAAAGGCACCGGCTTGCTCTTCGGCACGATTGCCGCCGGCTCGGTGCTGGCGGCCCTGGCTCCGTCACCGGTCTGGGCGCTGGAGCTGAAGGCGCTCAGCAAGGCCGAGGGCGAAGGCTTGATGGCGATGGGCCGGGTGCTCTACCCGCACAAAAAGCTGCCCGACGCGGTTTACGCCTTGTTGGCCAAAGACCTCGACGCGAAGGCAGTCGGCGATGCCGCTGCGGCGACGCAGCTGCGTGCCGGCTTGGCGGCGCTGAACCAGGCGGCCGGCGGCAATTTCATCAAAGCGACAGCGGCCAAAAAGCTGGAAATCGTCAAGGCCATCGAGGGGCAGCCGTTTTTCAATACGGTGCGCGGCCAATGTGTGACTTCGCTCTATGACAACGACATGGCTTTCGCCGTCTTCGGCTATCCCGGCTCCGCCTGGGAGAAGGGCGGCTACATCACGCGTGGTTTTCAGGACCTGAAATGGTTGCCGGCCCCGTCGGCACAGGACAGCCCACCGCCGTATTTCGGCTGAGTCGCAAGGACAAAAAGCGACAACAACGCCGGCGGCGTTTGTTGGACAGCCAAACAATGAATTCGGAGACAAACCATGGCAAAGATTGACTTTAGCGACGACGGCGCGGTCGTCATCATCGGTTCGGGCGCGGGCGGCGGTACGCTGGCCAATGAGTTGTGCCAAAAAGGCATCAAGGTGGTGGTGCTGGAGGCCGGCGCGCTGCAGAGCAGTGCTACCTTCATCAACGACGAGTGGAAGTCGTTCAGCCAGCTCGCTTGGCTGGATCAGCGCACCACGTCTGGCACCTGGCGGGTGGCCAAGGACTTTGCCGGCCTGCCTGCCTGGATTTGCAAGACGGTGGGCGGCACCACCACCCACTGGGCCGGCGCCTCACTGCGTTTGCAAGAGCATGAGTTGAAGGCGCGCACGACTTATGGCGCGTTGATAGGCACCAATCTGGCCGATTGGCCCATCACCTTGAAAGACCTGGAGCCGTTCTACGCCAAGGCCGAATACAAGATGGGTGTGACCCGCACCAACGGCATTCCCGGCCTGCCCGGCAACAACAACTTCAAGGTCATGCACGCTGGGGCCAAGAAGCTGGGCTACAAAGAAGTGCACACCGGCAATATGGCCATCAACAGCGAGCCGCGCGACGACCGCGGGCGCTGCTTGCAACTCGGCTTTTGCTTCCAGGGCTGCAAGAGCGGGGCCAAGTGGAGCACGCTGTACACCGAGCTGCCCAAGGCCGAGAAGACCGGCCTGATGGACTTGCGGCCCGAAAGCCATGTGACCCGCATCGAGCACGATGCCAAGGGACGTGTCACCGGCGTCATCTACTTTGACAAGGACGGGCAGGAGCAGCGTCAAAAAGCCCGCGTGGTGTGCGTGGCCGGCAATTCGATCGAGACACCGCGGTTGCTGCTGCTGAGTGCGTCCAGCCTGTTCAAGGACGGGCTGGCCAATTCGTCCGGTCAAGTCGGGCGCAATTACATGCGCCACATGACCGGCTCGGTTTATGCGCAGTTCAAGAACCCGGTGCATATGTATCGCGGCACGACGATGGCCGGCATCATCCGCGACGAAGCGGTGCACGACACCCGGCGCGGCTTTGTCGGCGGCTATGAGCTGGAGACGCTGTCGCTGGGCATCCCCTTCATGGCGGCCTTCTTGAACCCGGGCGGCTGGGGCAGCGAGTTTGCCGACTACATGGACAACTACACCCACCTCGCAGGCATGTGGCTAGTGGGCGAGGATATGCCGCGCGAAACCAACCGGATCACGCTGAACACGGCGATCAAAGACAAATGGGGCAGCCCGGTGCCGAACGTCCATTTTGACGATCACCCGAACGACATCGCGATGCGCGAACATGCGTTCCGGCAAGCGCAGCGTGTCTATGAGGCAGCCGGCGCGATCAAAAGCTTCCGTACGCCGCCGTACCCGAGTACCCACAACCTGGGCACCTGCCGGATGGGTTTGTCGGCCAAGGACAGCGTCTGCAACGGCTACGGCCAGACCCACGACGTGGCCAATCTCTTCATCAGCGATGGCAGCCAGTTCACCACCGGCGGCGCCGAGAACCCGACGCTGACCATCGTGACCCTGGCCATCCGGCAGGCCGAGTACATCGCCAAGCAAATGAGCGAGCGGGTGATTTGATCTTCCTCACTCTGCCGTTTCCAGGGAGCAATCATGTGTGATTTTTTTGTCAAAGCTGACCCTATCCAATACGAACCCCGCACGCGCACGTTGCGCATCCATGGCGTTCTGACCAGCTTGCGGCTGGAAAACATGACTTGGGACATCCTGGCCGAGATGGCGGAAGCGGAGGGCTGCACGACCAACGCCTTGATCTCCTTGTTTCACGATGAGATCCTGGCGCGGCGCGGTGAAGTGCCCAACTTCGCCTCCTTTTTGCGGGTCACCTGCATGCGCTATTTGCGGCGTGCTGCACAGTCTGGCAGTCGGACGGTGGGGGCTGCGGCGGAGGATGTGGGCGACACTCAGGAGCGTGAAGAGTCGGCGGGTATCGAGTTGGGTCCGCCCTATTTAGTCGTCGTCGCGGCGGCGGCTTGAACTTTTAGAGATGAGGATTGCATGAGTTTTACGACTGAACAACACCCCGGCGTTTGCGCCGAGCCGCCTGCCCAGACGCAGGGCTTTGTTTTCAACCACTCGATGTTGCGCGTCAAGGACCCGGCGGTGTCGCTGGATTTCTACAGTCGGGTGATGGGTTTGCGCGTGCTGCGCAAGCTGGACTTCCCCGAGATGCAGTTTTCGCTCTACTTCTTGGCCCATTTGCCGGCCGTGAACGACGCGCCGCTGGATGCCGGCGAGCGCACCGCCTGGACTTTTTCGCAGCGAGGCATCCTGGAGTTGACCCACAACTGGGGCACCGAGGCCGACCCGCTGTTCAAGTATCACGACGGCAATGCGCAGCCGCAGGGTTTTGGGCACATCTGCTTTTCGGTGCCCGATCTCGACGCTGCGGTGGCTTGGTTCGACCAGCACCAAGTGACTTATGTGAAGCGGCCCGACCAAGGCAAGATGAAGGATGTGGCCTTCATCAAAGACCCGGACGGCTACTGGATCGAAATCGTCGAACCGGCTCGGCTGAAGGCCCTGGGGATTTGACGGTTGACGGCAGTTCGTCATGGAAGCTGATTGTTGCGGCCGCACCCCGGTCGGCCGCCAAGCAGACGGCGCACTTGATCTAACGCAAGCTCGGTGCCTGCGGCCGGCGTTTGAATCTTGAATTGCTGGGCTTGAGTCCCATGTGGTTCAGCAATCAACGCCCCGGAGGATCACCCCATGCGAGCCGAAAAATTCACCACCCGTTTCCAAGAAGCCCTGTCCGACGCGCAAAGCTTGGCGATTGCGCGCGACAACCCCTACATCGAGCCGGCCCATGTGCTGGCCGCGATGCTGCTGCAGGACGAAGGCCCGAAGGCCTTGTTGGAGCGCGCCGGGGTCAAGATTGCGGCGCTGAAGACGGCGCTTGACACCATCGTGGCCGGTCTGCCGCAAGTCAAGGGCGAGGGGCAGCAGGTGACGGCCGGGCGCGATCTGGTGACGTTGTTGCAAGGCGCCGAAAAGGAAGCCGGCAAGCGCGGCGACCAATTCATTGCCAGCGAAATGTTCCTGCTGGCGCTGGCCGACACCAAGACCGATTTGGCCGGTGTGGCGCGCGGCCATGGCCTGACGCGCAGCGCGCTGGAAAAGGCCATCGAGGCGGTGCGCGGGGGTGAGAAGGTGGAAAGCGCCGATGCCGAAGGGCAGCGCGAGGCGCTCAAAAAGTACACGCTGGACCTGACCGAGCGGGCCCGCCAAGGCAAGCTCGACCCGGTGATCGGCCGCGACGATGAAATCCGCCGAGCCATTCAAGTGCTGCAGCGCCGCACCAAGAACAACCCCGTGCTGATCGGCGAGCCGGGCGTGGGCAAGACGGCCATTGTCGAAGGGCTGGCGCAGCGCATCGTCAACGGCGAGGTACCGGACAGCTTGAAGAACAAGCGCATCCTGGTGCTGGACATGGCGCTGCTGCTGGCCGGTGCCAAGTACCGAGGCGACTTCGAAGAGCGGCTGAAGGGCGTGCTGAAAGAAGTGGCGCAGGACGAAGGTCAGACCATTGTCTTCATCGACGAAATCCACACCATGGTCGGTGCCGGCAAGAGCGAAGGCTCGATCGACGCCGGCAATATGCTCAAGCCGGCGCTGGCGCGCGGCGAGTTGCATTGCATCGGTGCCACGACGCTGAGCGAATACCGCAAATACGTCGAAAAAGACGCGGCGCTGGAGCGGCGCTTTCAAAAGGTGCTGGTCGGTGAGCCGAGCGTCGAGGCGACGATTGCCATACTGCGCGGTTTGCAGGAAAAGTACGAACTGCACCACGGCGTGGAAATCACCGACCCGGCCATCGTCGCGGCGGCCGAGCTGAGCCACCGCTACATCACCGACCGCTTCTTGCCGGACAAGGCGATCGACCTGATCGACGAAGCGGCGGCCAAGGTCAAGATCGAGATCGACTCCAAGCCGGAGGTGATGGACAAGCTCGACCGCCGCGTCATTCAACTGAAGATCGAACGCGAAGCGGTCAAGCGTGAAAAGGACGAAGCCTCGCAAAAGCGCTTCGGTTTGATCGAGGAAGAGCTGCTGAAATTGCAGCGCGAATATGCCGAGCTGGAGGAAATCTGGACCACCGAAAAGGCGCAGGCGCAGGGCTCTGCCCATGTGAAGGAAGAAATCGACCGCATCCGCTCGCAGATTGAAGAGCTGACCCGCAAGGGCGATTTCAACAAGGTGGCCGAGCTGCAATACGGGCAGTTGCCCGAGCTGGAAAAGAAGCTCAAGGCGGCGCAGGCGCAAGAGGCCGGCAAGACCGGGCCCGGCCTCAAGCCGCGTCTGCTGCGCACGCTGGTGGGTGCCGAAGAAATCGCCGAAGTGGTGGCGCGTGCCACCGGTATCCCGGTCGCCAAGCTGATGCAGGGCGAGCGCGACAAACTCTTGCAGATGGAAGTGAAGTTGCACCAGCGGGTGGTCGGGCAAGACGAGGCGATCACCGCAGTGGCCGACGCGATCCGCCGTTCGCGCGCCGGTTTGTCCGACCCGAACCGGCCGACCGGCAGCTTCTTGTTCCTTGGCCCCACCGGTGTGGGCAAGACCGAGCTGTGCAAGGCGCTGGCCGGCTTCTTGTTCGACAGCGAAGAGCATTTGATTCGCGTGGACATGAGCGAATATATGGAGAAACACTCGGTGTCGCGCCTGATCGGCGCGCCGCCCGGCTATGTCGGCTACGAAGAGGGCGGGGCCCTGACCGAGGCGGTGCGCCGCAAGCCTTATGCCGTGCTGTTGCTTGACGAGGTTGAAAAAGCCCATCCCGATGTCTTCAACGTGCTCTTGCAGGTGCTGGACGATGGCCGTTTGACCGATGGTCAGGGCCGCACGGTGGACTTCAAGAACACCGTCATCGTGATGACCAGCAACCTGGGTTCACAGCAAATCATGGCGCTGACCGGGCAGTCGTCCGAGGTGATTCGCGACGCGGTCTGGACGGAAGTGAAGGCGCATTTCCGCCCTGAATTCCTGAACCGTATCGACGAGACGGTGGTCTTCCATGCGCTGGACACCTCGCACATCGCCGAAATCGCCAAGATTCAATTGGACATCCTGGAAGCGCGGATCGAGAAGATGGACATGAAGCTGGACGTCAGCCCGGCCGCCCTGGCCGAATTGGCCAAGGTCGGCTTCGACCCGGTGTTCGGTGCCCGACCGCTGAAGCGTGCGATCCAGCAGCGCATCGAGAACCCACTGTCCAAGCTGATCCTGCAAGGCAAGTTCGGCCCCAAGGATGTGATTCCGGTCGATGTGCTGGAAGGCGCGTTCCAGTTCGGGCGCGTCGTGCATTGAGCGTGCTTGACGAGCTGAGAAACTGACGTTCTCAGCTCACCAGCCCGTCGAAGAAGATGCGCCACTGACCCTCGTGTTCGCGCCAGTATTGGCGTTTCAGCTTGGGCTTGGCTTCTGGCGGGCTCAGCTCGCGGTAGGTCACGATGACCACCGCTTGCTGGTCTTGGCCGGGCAAGACGCTCAAGCGCTCCAGGCTTTGCACCGGCAATTCCTGACGGCTCATCAGCAACAGCTTGCGTTCCAGTCGCTCGGTTTCGCTGTCGGAGCCGCGTTGCAGGCCGGTCTCGTAAAAGCCGCGCAGCGCCGCCGCGTCTTGGCTCAGGCGGGCCTGCCGCCACTGCTGGTAGGCGCTGTCAAAGGCCGGGGCAATCGATTGAGCCACAGGCTTGCGTTAGTCACCGGTCTTGCTCGGCAACACCCAATCGACATGATTGACGATCAGCACCGGGGTGTCGCGCGCTTCCACCGTGTCGGCTAGGCGGCTCATGTCGTCGTTGCTCAGCACGATGCAGCCATCGGTGGACAGTGGGCTGCGCGCATAGCTGCCGGCCCGCTCGCCGTGCAGCCAGATGCTGCTGCCGCTGCGGCCGACCAGGCGGTCGTATTCGTTCGGGTAATTCAAGGGCAGGGCGGCGGCACCGTAGCGCTCCACCGCTTCGTCGCGACGCAGGCCCAGGTGATAGGTGCCCAGCGGTGTGCGCAGATCTCCTTCCACCTGCTTGCCAAAACCCTGCTTGCCGATGGCGACGTAATGGTCGCGCAGCAGCTTGAGTCCATTCGGGCCGTTCTCGAATAAAT
>CANFYD010000117.1 GCA_947450745.1 Burkholderiales bacterium | reverse complement strand
CCATCGTCACCACGGCGCCCTGCGAGCCGGCCGCGTTGGAGAACGGCGTGATGATGTCGCCCACATTGGCGTTCTTGTTCAACACCACACCGTCGAACGGCGCACGGATTTCGGTGTAATCGCGGTTCACTTGCTGCACGGTCACCAGCGCCTGTGCTTGGGCCACCCCGGCCTGTGCCTGCGCCACGCCGGCTTGGGCGGCGGCTTGGCCCGCGCGGGCTGCATCGAGCCGGCGCTGGCCGGCGTCCAGCGCTTGCGGTGACACAAAGCCCTGCGCTTGCAGGCCCTTGCTGCGCTGCAGCTCGGCATCCGCATTGGCCAGCTCCACCTCGGCTTGGCGCACCCCCGCCTGCGCTTGGCGCACACCGGCTTCAGCCTGACGCACGCCGGCTTGCGCGGTGCCGATGGCGGCCTGCACATCGCTGGCGTCCAGCCGCGCGATCAGGTCGCCCTTTTTGAGCAGGCTGCCCTCGCGCACCAGCAGCTCGATCAGCCGGCCGGTCGCCTTCGAGGCCACCGCCGCGCGGCGCTGCGCCACCACATAGCCGGAGGCCGTCAATTGCAGGTATTGCTGGGACGGGTAGGTCTGCAGGACGGAGGTCACTTGCACCTCGGGCTTGGCCGTCAGCATCAGCCCCAGCGCCGCGCCGCCCAGCAGCAAAACGGCTAGCGCCCAAGGCCAAAGCTTGCGGCGGCGTTTGGCCTGCTGCGGCTTCGAGCGGTCGATCTTGAGCTGGGCGATGGAGGCCGATGCCGTGGGAGAGTCAGCCATGGTGTTTAAGATGCCGAAGTTTTATGCGGTGGGTACGGTTCTAACGCAGTTCTAGCGCGGTTCTAGCGCGGTTTCGGGCGATTGTGCACAGCTTTTCTGGCGCTGACATTCAGCGCATAAAAATGAGGTTTTGGCGTGGCCGGTGGGCAAAATTTGTGGTTTTCGGGCGCGTTGATGCTGGCTTGTTTGATGCCAAGCATAGTGGCGCGCGCCGAACCGGCCTTGGCCGAGGCCATGCCAGCTGCGTCAGCGTCGGCGGCAATCAACGCGCTTGCAAACTCTTGCCAAGCGCCGGTGGATGTGGCGTGGCTGCTGGCTCAGCTGAATGCCTTGCGCAGCCAGGGCCAGTCCTGCGGCGAAGTGCCCAGGCCCGCCGCGCCGCCGCTGCGCTGGGAGCCCAAGCTGGCCCACTCGGCCCAGGCCTTTGCGGCTGAGCTGGCGCAGCGCGATGGGCTCAGCCACGTGGGAGCGGGCGGCGGCGGTTTGCGCGAACGCTTCAAGCGCAGCGGCTATCTGTTCGCCCGCGCCGGTGAAAACCTGGCGGCCGGGCAAGAAGAGCTGGACGAGGCCTTGCAGGTGTGGCTCAACAGCGCGTCGCATTGCGACAACCTGATGCAGCCCGAGTTCCGCGATGTGGGCCTGGCTTGCGCCGTCGGGCCGGGCACCTACCAGCGCTACTGGGTCCTGCACTTGGGCAGGTCGGTGATCAACTTCCCGTAACGGCCACGTCCAGCGGGGTTCTCCGGCCCTGCCTGACGTAGGGCGGGTCGCGACCCGCGTCTGGCCGACTGTGGCACCCGCGTTGCGCCGGGCTGGACTCAAGCTCATGGCGGTGGTGCTCCGCCGCCGAAGCCAGCGCGGGTCTCGACCCGCCCTACAGGTCTGAACCTAAATCCAACCCAGATCAATCGCCCGCAGCACCGCCTGGGTGCGGTCGCGAACGCCCATCTTGGAGAAGATGGCCGAGCAGTGGTTCTTGATCACGCCCTCGCTATTGCCCAGCACCGAGGCGATTTCGGTGTTGCTGCGGCCGCTGGCGACCAGGCGCAAGACCTGCAATTCCTTTGGCGACAGCGGGTCCGGTTGATCGGCGGCAGCGAAAGCCCGCTCGGCCACAGCGCCCGGCCCCATGCGCGCGGTCAGCGACGGCCGCAGCGCGGTGCCGCCCGCCGCCACTTCGCGCAGCGCTTGCAGCAAGGTGTCCAGGCTGATCGCCTTCAGCAAAAAGCCGCGCGCCCCCGCCCCAACCGCCTCGTCAAAGGCCGCCGCATCGTCGAACGTGGTCAGCAGCACGACCGGAATCGGCAGCGCGCGTGCCGCCAGCGCCCGGATCAGGCCCAGCCCGTCGAGCCGGGGCATGCGCATGTCGGACAGCACGATGTCGGGCATCCG
Organism: Burkholderiales bacterium; assembly: GCA_947450745.1. Lineage (GTDB taxonomy): Bacteria > Pseudomonadota > Gammaproteobacteria > Burkholderiales > Burkholderiaceae_C > Paucibacter_A. The sequence continues at coordinate 7,242 of CANFYD010000117.1, read as the reverse complement.
CTCGGTCGGCGCTTGGCTCAGCCAGGCCACCGCCTCGGCACCGTCGCTGGCCTCGCCGACGATGGCGATGTCGGCGCTCAGCGCCAGCAAGCCCTTCAGCCCTTCACGCACCAGCAACTGGTCTTCCACCAGCAGCACTTTGATGACGGCTTTAGGCAATGGCTTGTTCAGTGAATGCAGTGAATGGGTTGGATGGGTTGCAGCGGGCATCAAGCCGTCCTCGGGCAAAGCAAATCGATTCGGAAGCCCGGCTGGCTGCGGCTGACCGTCATGCTGCCACCCAGCTCGGCCATGCGTTCGGCCATGCCTTGCAGGCCGTTGCCGGGCGTCAACCGGGCCGCGCCGCTGCCATCATCGTCGATGCTGACGCGCACCATGGCCGACTGGCCGCCCGCTGCCGTCGGCTCGCCATCCACCGACAAGCTGATCCGCACCGTCGCGGCCCGTGCATGGCGCACGCTGTTGGTGACAGCCTCTTGCACGCAGCGCAGCAAGGCATGCGCCACGCGCGGACTCAGGTCGCGGGCGGCCGCGGCCATGTCCAGCTCGATGCGGGTGCTGGCCACGCCGTCGGCTAGCGCCAGCAGGGCGGCGGTCAGGTCGATGCGCCGCGAGCTGCGTTGCTGGGACACGGCCTCGCGCACATCGGCCAGCAAATTGACCGCGCTGCTGCTGGCCTTGTCCACCGCCAGCGCGGCAGCGGCCGGGTCGCTGCGCTGCAGCAAGGCGCTGCCCAGTTGCAACTGCAGGTTGAGGGCGGTCAGGTGGTGGCCGACCAAGTCGTGCAATTCACGCGCCAGCAGCATCCGCTCGCTGTAGCGCAACTGCTCGGCCAGCAGCGCTTCGCCGCTGAGCCGCTCGGCCAGCATCACTTGCAACCAGCGGCGCTTTTCGGCCTCGGCCGCCGCCATCCGCCCCAGACCGAACGCCAGGCCATGCAGAGCCACCATCGCCATCAACAGGCCCAGACCGTCCAGCCACACCGGCAGGCCGGAGCTGGTGGGCAGCAGGTCGGCGCCGGGCAGCAGGCCGTAGAGCAGCAAATTGACGGCAATCTGCGCCAGCGCGAACAAAAAGGCGGTGCGCGCCCGCAACAGCACCGCCGCCAAGGCGGTGACCAAAAACGGCAGGCCCGGCGTGACGCACACCGCCAGCAGGTCGATCAGCAAGATGCGGCCAAGCAGCTGCGGCGGCGGCTGATCGACTTGGCCCTCGCGCGCCAGCCGCCAGTAGCTCCAGGCAAACAAGAGCAGCAGTGCGAAACAGACCAGCAGCAGCGCCGGGTCGGTGCTGGCACCGCCCCAGCGCAAATAAAGCGCGCTGACCAGGCCGTCGTAAGCATCGGTGCGAAAACCCAGCAGCCCGGCCACCGCCGCCGCCAGCTCCAGCAAGCCGATCGCCAGCGCGGCCACCCGCAGCACCACGCTGGGCTGGGCCAAGCGGGCCAGCAAGCGGTCGAGCGCGTTCATGCAGAGAACTACGCGATGGCCTGCGCAATCACGCCGCCGCCCAAGCAGACCTCGCCGTCGTACAGCACCGCACTCTGGCCCGGCGTGACCGCCCATTGCGGCTGCGCAAAGTCGAGGCGGAACTGGCCGGGGGCCGCATGACCGGGCACCAGATAGTCGGGCGTGAAGATGCAAGCCGCATCGGTTTGCCGATAGCGGGTCTTGGCGGCAAAGTCCCCGGCAGCCGGCGCGTCGGCCGTCCAGCTGATGTCATCGGCGACCAGACTGTGGCTCAGCAACCAGGGGTGCTGGTGGCCTTGCACCGCGTACAGCGTGTTGCTCGTCATGTCTTTTCGGGCCACGAACCAGGGCGCGTGGTCGCCCGTGCCGCGCGCTGCGCCCTTCTCCTTGACGCCGCCAATGCCAAGGCCCTGGCGCTGGCCGAGGGTGTAGAAAGACAGGCCCACATGCTCACCGATCTTGCGGCCACGGGCATCCTTGATGGGCCCGGGCTGATGGGCCAGAAAGCGGTTCAAGAACTCCCGGAACGGGCGCTCGCCAATGAAGCAGATGCCGGTCGAGTCCTTCTTTTTCGCATTCGGCAGCTTGATTTCCTCGGCAATCCGGCGCACCTCGGTCTTGTGCAGCTCGCCGACCGGGAACAGCGTCTTGGCCAACTGCGCCTGATTCAGCCGGTGCAAGAAGTAGCTCTGGTCCTTGCTGTTGTCCACGCCCTTCAGCAACTCCGTTCGATTGCTGATCTCGCGGACTCGCGCGTAATGCCCAGTCGCGATCTTGTCGGCGCCGAGCCGCATCGCGTGGTCAAGAAACGCCTTGAACTTGATCTCGGCGTTGCACAAAATGTCGGGGTTGGGCGTACGGCCTGCTTCGTACTCGCGCAGAAACGAGGCGAAGACGCGGTCTTTGTAGTCGGCGGCGAAGTTGACATGCTCGATTTCAATGCCGAGCACATCGGCCACCGCCGCCGCGTCGACGAAGTCGATGTTGGACGAACAGAACTCGCTGTCGTCATCACCTTCCCAGTTCTTCATGAAGATGCCGATCACTTCATGGCCCTGCTGCTTGAGCAGATAGGCGGTGACGGCCGAGTCGACGCCACCGGACAAGCCGACAACGATGCGTTGCTTTGGGTTCATGACGCAATTGTCCCGCAAGCTTTGTCGATGGCTAAATCGGTTAGTCTGATCCCCCGCCTCAGCTGTGCCCAGCGCCCGCCCTCCCCACCATGTTCGGCATCCAAGACTTGACGCTTTTCATACTCTCTGGCCTGTTGCTCAACATGGCACCGGGGCCGGATTCGGTGCTGGTCATGACGCGCAGCGCCACCCAAGGCTGGCGTGCCGGGTCGGCCGCAGCGCTGGGCATTGCAGCCGGCACTTGCGTCCATGTGCTGGCGGCCGCGCTGGGTTTGTCGGCCCTGCTGGCCACCTCGGCCTGGGCCTTCACGCTGATCAAATACTTGGGCGCTGCTTACCTGATCTACCTCGGGCTGACGATGCTGCTGCGCCGCAAGGCCCAGCCTCACACAGCAGCTGCAACAACCAACAGCAGCCCCACCCCACTGAGCCGCCGCAAGATTTTTACCCAGGGCTTTTTGAGCAATGCACTGAACCCCAAGGTGGCGCTGTTCTTCCTTGCGTTTGTGCCGCAATTCATCGCGCCGGACGCGCCGAACAAGGCGCTGGCCTTTGTCGTGCTGGGCATCATCTTCAACATCAACAGCCTGTTGTGGTGCCACGGCTTGGCCCTGTTCACCGCCCTGGCCAGCCGCCGCCTGCGGCTCAGCGCGCGGATGACGAGTGGGCTGAACCAAGGCATCGGCGCGCTGTTCCTGGCCTTCGGCATCAAGCTCGCCTTGGCCCGGGTCGCTTGATGCGGACGCCACAACGACTGCTCTGGGCCGCCGCCGCGCTGGCCGCAGGCGGCTTCTACCTGACGCCCTATCTGGCCATTCAACAACTGCGCAGCGCCGCCGCTGCACAGGACGCCGACGCGCTGGCCGCCCAAGTGGACTTCCCCGCCCTGCGCGCCAGCTTGAAGACCAGCGTGCAAGCCCATTTGGCCGGGCAAGAGCTGAACGAGCGCGGCGAGCCGACACCGGCCGCCGCGATGGGGGCCGCCATCGCCGGCGCGCTGCTGGGTCCGATGGTGGACACACTGGTCACACCGGCCAGCTTGGGCCGGCTGCTGCAAGGACAAGCGCCGATGCAAGCGGTGCTCGGCCGCGGCCGCAGCCAACAAACAAATTCGGCCAAGCCGCCCACTGCCCCAGCCCCACCTGCACTGGAAACCCGCATGGCTTACGAAAGCCTCAACCGCTTTGTCTTCAGCGTCAAAAAGCAGGGTGAGGATGAAGACCCCGTCCACCTGGTGCTGCACCGCAAGGGCTTGCTGGCCTGGCAATTGGCCGAGCTGCGCCTGCCCTGACTGCACCTGACGGACGCCATCAACAACTTATTCAACCGAGAGAGACAACATGGAAAAGAAACAGAACATCACGACCGCAGACCAAGCCGCCAGCACACGCCGCACGGCGTTGAGCACCGGTTTGTTGACGGGCACCGCCGTGGCGCTGGCTGCCGCTGGGCTGGCACCTTCAGCCCAGGCCCAAACGGCCGCAAAAGCCGCGTCAGGCGGGGACAAAGTGGTTTATCACATCGACAGCAGCGTGGCGCAGGCGACCAAGGGTTTGCGCAATGTCCGCAATCACCTGGACGTGGCACCGGACACCAAGATCGCCGTGGTCACCCATGCCGACGGCGTGGACTTTTTGATGGAAGGGGCCAAGGACAAGGCCAACCCCAACATCGACTACGCCTCGCTGGTGTCCGCCCTGGTGGCGCGCGGTGTGGTGTTCGAGGTCTGCGAGATCACCTTGAAGAACCGCGGCTTGGACAAAAGCCTGTTCATCCTCGACGCCCAATTCACCCCGTCCGGCGTGGTGCGGGTGGCGCGACTGCAAAGCCGCGAAGGCTTTGCCTACATCAAGCCTTGATCGACCGTACATGTAGGGCGGGTCGCGGCCCGCGCGCTTGCTCCGCCGGCTACCGACTCCCCAAAAACCAGCCGGGCTGCGCCAATTGCCGTCCCGCCACCGCCACCACGCGGGTCGCGACCCGCCCTACCTGAACTGAAAACACAGCGGCCCGGGGCTGCCGCCCAATCTCAGAGGGTGAGAACTTTTGTAGCGAGCGGCTGTCAGGCTAGGCGGATGGGGCGCAGGAACCGGAACGTACTCCAGGTACGTGAGGATTCCGAGTACCCAGCCAACGACGCATGGCGGCCGCGCAGTAAAAAGTTCTCACCCTCTCAGACCTTCATCCGCTGCGGTGACAGGTACTGCTGCCGATATTCCTCAAAGCTCAGCGTGTCGGCCGCTTCGATGCGGGCCTGGCTGGCCAGCGAGGCTTGCGCTTGGGCTTGGGCACGCTGGGCCAAGGCGTCGGAGTAAGGCAGGTTCAGCAGACCCTGCCGGGTTTGCTCGGACTGGTGGCGGATGAAGGCGACGTAGGAATTGTCGAAATCTTGCGCCATCACCGCCAGCACGCGGGCCGACGGCGTACTGTCCGGATTTGCCAGCGCATGGTGGGCAGCGGCCAAGGCGTCGCGGTAATCTCGCCCGCCGTGGGCGGCGTCCAGCGCGGCGGCAAACGGCGCGCATTGGGCCAAGATGTCGGCCCCCCATTCGCTCAGCAAGCGGGTGCCACCGACGGCAGTCACACATTCCAGCCGCAAGCCCGGCTCGCGGCCACGCGACGCCACCAAATGCTGGTTGTGGCCCAGCGCGGTGATCTCGGCCGGGCTGTCCGGCGGGCTGTCGCTGTGCAGGCAATGCAGCAAGAAGATGTCCAGGAAACGCACTGTCTGCGCCGCAATGCCGACCGGCTCAAACGGGTCGAGGTCCATGCAGCGCACCTCCACATATTCCACACCCCGGTCGCGCAGCGCGTGCAGCGGCCGCTCGCCCGGCTGGATCACGCGCTTCGGGCGGATGGTGCCGTAAAACTCGTTTTCAATCTGCAACAAGCTGGTGCTGAGCTGGTTGTAGTCGCCGCCCGGGTTCTGGATGCCGATGGCCTCGTAGGCCGGATAGGGCCGGAGCAAGGCGTCCTGCAACGAGGCCGCATAGCTCTCCAAGCTGTTGTAACTGACCGCCAGCGAGGCTTGCGCCTCGCTCTGATAGCCCAGCGGCCCCATCCGCAGCGACGTGCCATAGGGCATGTAGAAATTGCCCGGGTTAAGCGGCTGCAACAGGTGCGGGCGCCCGGCCACAAAGCTGGCACACAGCGCCGGCGAGGCACCAAACAGATACAGCAGCAAAAAGGAATCGCGGCGGAAGTTGCGGATCAAGGCGAAATACTGCTCGCTGCTGACGCCAGGCATCGACCAGTTGTAATGGATGCCGGAGATCGTCTGCATGCGGCGACCGTAGCGCTGGCCCAGGCCCATGCGGTAGACGCTCTTGGTGCGGCCCACGTTCGAGCGGCCGTAGCGGCCCAGCGGAATGGTTTCGTCGGTCGGCAGGCCGCAGGGCATCGAGCCCACCCACAGCCGCTCATCGCCCAGCCCGGCCAAGGTCCGGTAAACCCCCTGATGCACCTCGGTCAGCTCCTGCAGGCAAGCCTCCACGCCGGCATGCACGCCGGTGATCAATTCGACCTGGGACTCGCTGAAGTCGGTGGTGATGTGCGGGTGGGTCAAAGCCGCCCCCAGCGCCACCGGATGCGGCGTCAAGGCCAGCATGCCGCTGGGCTGTACCCGCAGGCTTTCTTTTTCGATGCCGCGGCCTATGCCCAGCAGATTGGCACTGGCGATTGCGCCCAGGCGCTTGATGTCGTCGCTCATGCTGATGTCCTCAATTGCATTTTATTCAGCCGCGCACAGTAACAGAGGCCGGGCAGGTCTGTCTTGGGGGGTCTGATTTCGAGCCACAGGGTTTACCTATTCAGCATGAGGCCCGCCTGCCGCCTGGGAGACAGGCGCGGCGGACTGATTGCGCCACACTTGCCCACCAACGACATAACCAGGACGGCCTCCCATGAACTTCGACTACAGCCCCAAGGTCCAAGAGATGCAAGCGCGTCTGCTGGCTTTTTTCGATGCCCACATCTACCCGAATGAGCGACGCTTTTTTGAGGAGGTCGAGGCCAACCGCAAGGCAGGCAATGCCTGGATTCCCACCCAACTGATTGAAGAGCTGAAGCCGCTGGCGCGTGCGGCCGGGCTGTGGAATTTATTCCTGCCCAAGTCGACGCGGGCACCGGAAGGGTTGTCGAACCTGGAATACGCACCGATGTGCGAAATCATGGGCCGCGTGACCTGGGCCGCCGAGGTCTTCAACTGCTCGGCGCCAGACACCGGCAATATGGAAACCATCGAGCGCTACGGCAGCGAGGCGCACAAGACGCAATGGCTGGAGCCGCTGCTGCGCGGCGAGATGCGCTCGGCCTTTTTGATGACCGAGCCGGAAGTGGCCTCCAGCGACGCCACGAATATCCAATGCCGGATCGAGCGTGACGGTGACGAGTATGTGATCAACGGCACCAAATGGTGGTCGTCCGGCGCTGGCGACCCGCGCTGCGCCATCTACATCGTGATGGGCAAGACCAACCCGGAGGCCGGCCGCCATGAGCAGCAGGCCATGGTGCTGGTGCCCGCCAACACGCCCGGCATCACCGTGCTGCGGCCGCTGAGCGTGTTCGGCTATGACGATGCGCCCCACGGCCACATGGAAATCGAGCTGAAGAACGTGCGCGTGCCGGTGTCCAACATG
>CANFYD010000116.1 GCA_947450745.1 Burkholderiales bacterium | reverse complement strand
CGCCGCAAGCCTGGGAGAAGGGCTCGTTGGCCAAGCCGGCCATGAAGATGTCGCAAGACAACCTGGAGCAGCGCTTCGACGAGCACATCTACACCAGCAAAGAGGCAGCGTCGGGCGGTAGCGGCGTTGGCGGTGGCGGCTGTGGTTGCAACTGAGATCAGCATGAATACAAAGCCCATGAATACTCAAGCCCACACTCCGGCCCGCGCTCTGGACAAGACTTCTTCCTCCAATGAGAAACAAACGCCGGGCGGCCCCAAGTGTTTCTCCTCCCCCTCGGGGGGCCTGACGCGAAGCGGCGGGTCTGGGGGCACGCTCAGCGTCGTCGTGCTGGCCGCCTTGGCCATGCCCGGTGTGTGGCAGCCGGCGCAGGCTGAAACTGCGCCCGAAGAAGGCGTGGTGGCGGTCAAGTACCTGCATTACCAGGACTCGCAACCGGGGCTGCAGCGCATCAAGGTCGATGCACCGTCGATCTATTTGCTGGTGCCGCTGTCGCCGCAGTGGGCGGTCGAAGGCTCGCTTGTCAGCGACTCGGTGTCCGGTGCCAGCCCGCGTTATCACACCGCCGTGTCGGGCGCGTCGAAGATGCAGGAAGAGCGCAAGGCCGGCGACATGAAGGTCAGCTATTACGGCCAGCGCAGCACGGTGGCGGTGGGCCTCAGCCGTTCGACCGAACACGATTACGTGTCGAACGCGCTGTCGCTCGACGCACGCCTGTCCAGCGCCGACAACAACACCACCTGGAATGTCGGCCTGGGGCTGGCTCGAGACAGCATCAACCCGGTCAACGAGTTGGTGGTGAACCAGCGCAAGCGCACCAGCGAATTGATTGTGGGCGTGACGCAGGCCTGGTCGGCGGTGGACCTGGTGCAATTGAACTTGAGCGTGAGCTGCGGCAAGGGCTATTACGACGACCCGTATAAAACGCTGGACCTGCGCCCGGACTACCGCAACCAGACCGCGCTGATGACGCGCTGGAACCACCACTTCATCGCTGACGGCTCGACGCTGCGCAGCAGCTACCGCTGGTACCACGACAGCAACGGCATCAACGCGCACACGCTGCAGGCCGAATGGGTCAAGCCGCTCAGCGCCCAGCTGACGCTGACGCCGGTGCTGCGCTACTACACGCAAAGCTCGGCCAGCTTCTACTTCAACCCGGTCTACGACACCCAGCTGGGCGCGCCCTATCCGGCCGGCTACGACGTGGCCAACCCGCCACGCTACATCTCGCTGGATCAGCGCTTGTCGGCCTTCGGCGCCTTCACGCTGGGGCTGAAGGCCGAATACCAGTTGGACAAGCAATGGTCGGTCGATGCCAAGTGGGAGCAATACAGCCAGCGCGCCGATTGGCGCATTGGCGGCGGCTCACCCGGCTTGGCGGTGTTCAATGCCAGCACCTTGATGCTCGGCGTCAGCAGTAAATTTTGAGAGAGGTAGTGCGAGCCGTGACCCGCGTGTGGCCGACGGTGGCACCCATGTTGGAATCGGTTGGCACTGGGCGGTGCTTCGGTGCCCCCCACCGGAATAGCCCGCGGGCCTTGACCCGCCCCACGCAGATCTCACCCACTGACTCCACTCCACCACAGGAACCAGCGATGCGCCTGACCCGACACAGCGACGGCATGACGAGCACCGACGATCTGGGCTTTCACTTCGGCGCGATGGCTTGCGAATGCGAGATTCGCATCGCCGGCCTGCCGCTGGCGGACGCCCGGCCGCTGGCCGAGCAGGCGATGGCCGAGGTGCGCCGCATCGAGAGCCGCTATTCCCGCTACCGGGCCGACAGCATGTTGTCGCGCATCAACGCAGGCGCAGGCAACGGCCAGCCGGTGGCGGTGGACAGCGAGACCTGCCATTTGCTCGACTTTGCCGCGAGCTTGCATGCGGCCAGCGACGGCTTGTTCGACATCACCTCGGGCGTGCTGCGCCGGGCCTGGGACTTCAAGGCCGGGCGTCGGCCGGCAGCGGGCGAGCTGGAGGCCTTGCTGCCCTTGGTGGGTTGGTCGCAAGTGCAGTGGCTGGCTGGCCAAGGCCAAGAACAAGGGCAAGTCTTGCTCTCCCTGGCCGGCATGGAGCTGGACTTCGGCGGCATCGGCAAGGAATACGCCGCCGACCGGGCCGCCACGCTGCTGCAAAGCCTGGGCGTGCGGTCCGGCATGGTCAATTTGGGCGGCGACATCCGCTTGCTCGGGCCGCAGCTTGACGGCTCGCCTTGGGCGCTGGGCATTGCTGACCCGCGCAGCCCGGGCTCCGTGCGAGCCACCATGCAACTGGGTGACGGCGCCTTGGCGACCAGCGGTGATTACGAACGATTTTTCGAGCAGGACGGGCAGCGTTACTGCCACATCCTGAACCCGCACACCGGTTGGCCCGCCAGCGGCTGGCAATCGATCAGCGTGGTCGCACCGGCTTGCCTGGCCGCTGGCGCGCTGGCCACCATCGCCATGCTCAAGGGCGCTGCTGCATTGGAATTTCTCGATGCGCAGCAGATCGACTATCTGGCCATTGACGCCATGGGCCAGGCGCACCGCGGCGGCCCTGCCAACTGAAAGACTTCCTCCATGCCAAGCCATTCCTTCATCAAATTCGTTTGGGCTTCAGTCCTCGCCTTGCTGCTGGCTGTGCCGGCCTGGGCGGCGGACAGTTTCCTCGACCCCGAGCAGGCGTTTGCGCTCAGCGCCCGCGCCACCGACGCCCGCCATATCGAGCTGCGCTTTGACGTGGCACCTGGCTACCACCTGTACCGAGAACGCTTCCAGATCAGCGCCGAGCCGCTGAAGTTGGCGCTGGGTGAGTTGCAGCTGCCGCGCGGCGTGTCCGAATACGACAGCGCGCTGCAGCAGCAGGTCGAGATTTTCAAAAGCGCGGTGACGCTGGTGCTGCCGCTGGGTGAGATGCCGCGCAGCCCGTTCAAGTTGCTCGTCAGCAACCAAGGCTGTGCCGACAAAGGGCTGTGCTATCCGCCACAGCAGCGGGCGTTGCGGGTGACGCCCAGCGACGGTGCGGCCGGCTGGACGATTGCTGCGCTGATCGATGAACCATCGGCGGCGGCGGACCCCGTTGTCGCAGCCACAGCCGCGCCGGCCCTGGGCGCCGAAGCCGCTGCAGTCCAGCCCGGCCGCTTTGCCAGCGCGCTGCAGACGCGCAGCCTGCTCACCGTGGCAGGGGTGTTTTTGCTGGCCGGCCTGCTGTTGTCGCTGACGCCCTGTGTGCTGCCGATGATTCCGATTCTGTCGGCCATCATCGTTGGCCAAGCGGGCAGGGTGTCGCGCTTGCAGGGCTTCTCGCTGGCGCTGGCTTATTCCTTGGGCATGGCCTTGGTCTACACCGGCTTTGGCATGGCCGCCGGCTTGATGGGCGAGGGGCTGGCCGCTGCGCTGCAAAACGCCTGGGTGCTGGGCGCTTTCGCGCTGCTGCTGGCGGGCTTGTCGCTGTCCATGTTCGGTGTGTATGAGTTGCAGATGCCGAACTCCTTGCAGAACCGCTTGTCGCAGCTGTCCGGGCGGCTGCGTGGCGGTCAGCATGTCGGCGTGCTGGTGATGGGCGGCTTGTCGGCTTTGATCGTCGGCCCTTGCGTGGCCGCGCCGCTGGCCGGTGCGCTGGTCTACATCAGCCAGACGCGGGACATGTGGCTGGGCGGGCTGGCGCTGTTTTCACTCGCCTGTGGCATGAGCGTACCGCTGCTGCTGGTGGGGCTGTCGGCCGGCACTCTGTTGCCGCGCGCCGGGGCCTGGATGGAGCGGGTTAAGCATTTCTTTGGCCTGCTGCTGCTGTCGGTGGCGCTGTGGATGGTGCAACCGGTGTTGCCGGTCTGGGCCCTGATGTCCGGGGCAGCCTTGCTGCTGCTGGCCTGCGCCGTCTACCTGGGCGCTTTTGACCGGCTGGAGCGGATCACCCCGGGCCGCGCGATGACCAAGGCCGCCGGCTTGTTGCTGGCCGCCGTGGCGGGTTTGCAGTTGGTGGGGGTGATGTCGGGCGGGCAAAGCCTGTTGCAACCGTTGCAGCATTTGACGCTGGCGCGGGCCGGTGCTGGGGTGGGGCCCGCGGTGCAGGACGAGCTGCGCTTCGAGCGCGTGGCCGACTTGGCCGAGCTGCAGCGGGTTGTCAGCCAAACCACGCAGCCGGTGCTGTTGGACTTCTATGCCGACTGGTGCGTGGCCTGCAAAGAATTCGAAGCCAGTACGCTCAGCGACGCCGGCGTGCGCCGCCAACTGGCCGGCTACAAGCTGCTGCGCGCCGACATCACCGCCAACTCCGCCGCCGACAAGGCCTTGCTGCGCCAATACGTGCTGTTCGGCCCGCCGGCCCTGCTGTTCATGCCGCAGGGAGGCGTCGAGCTCGAGTCGCATCGCGTCATCGGCTTCCAGGACGCCGTCAGCTTTGCCGGCCACTTGGCCAGCGTCGCCAGCGTGGCAACAAGGCTGGCGGCCGACGCGGCGCTGCGCTGAAGTTCAACGATTGAGCATCAAGCCACCGCCGCCGCCTCGCGCAGGCTGTTGATACGCTCGCGGTCGTAGCCCAGCAGCTCGGCCAGCACGGCCTCGGTGTCGCGGCCCAGCGTCGGCGGGGCGGTGAAGCTGGGCGTGCCTGAGCCCGAGAACTTCATCGGGATACCGGGCATGCGCACGCTGTCGCCGCCGGGCAGTGGCACCTCCACCACCATGTCGCGAGCCAGCACCTGCGGGTCGCTCAGTGCCTGGGCAAAGTCATTGACCGGGCCGCAGGGCACGCGGGCGGCACGCAGCTTGGCCAGCCAGTAGGCGCTGGGGTGCTGGAGCAGGGCGGTGTTGATGATGTTCTCGATCACCAGCCGGTCGGCAAAGCGGGCCGGCTGTTGCAGGTATTCGGGCCGGCGCAGCGTCGGGTCGTCCACCACGGCCAGAAAGCGCTCGTAGAACGCGTCGCCGATGCAGGCGATGACGATGTGGCCGTCTTGCGTCTGGAAGTTGTTGTAGGGCACATGGACGAAGTGCGCATTGCCGATGCGCTCGGGCACATGACCGGACATCAGGTGCATGGTGGCCATATAGGTTAGCAGCGAGATCTGCACGTCCAGCATCGACACATCGACATGTTGGCCGACGCCGCTGACACTGCGCGCCTGCAGCGCCGCCAGCACGCCCATCGCACCGAAGATGCCGCCGCCCAGATCGCCGATCGGGATGCCGGCGCGCACCGGCGCGTGTTCGCCCATGCCGGTGATGCTCATGCCGCCGCCCATGCCTTGCACCACTTGGTCGAAGGCGGGGCGCTGGGTGTCCGGCCCGGTTTCGCCAAAGCCGGTGACCGAGCAGGTGATGATGCGCGGGTTGAGGGCGGCCAGCGTGGCGTGGTCAATGCCCAAGCGCTGCGGCACACCGGCCCCGAAGTTGTCGAACACGATGTCGGCCTTGCGCACCAGGTCATAGAACACGGCCCGGCCAGCGGCGGACTTCAAGTCGATGCAGATGCTCTCCTTGCTGCGGTTCAGCGTCATGAAGTAGGCACCCATGCCGTCGCGGGCATAGTCGGGGTGTTTGGCCAGCAGCTCGCGCGTGCCTTCGCCGCGCCCGGGCGGTTCGACCTTGATGGTGCGTGCGCCCAGGTCGGTCAGCGTCATCGTGCCGTAGGGGCCGGAGAGCATGTGGGTCAGGTCCAGCACCGTGATGCCGGCTAAAGGTCGGGTCATGGCGGCGTCCTCAGATGCGGTAACGGTCGATCAACTGCTTGGCAATGATCTGGCGCAGGATCTCGTTGCTGCCCTCGCCAATCACCATCAGCATGCAATCGCGGTAGTAGCGCTCGATCTCGTATTCGACCGAATAGCTGTAGCCGCCAAAGATCCGCATCGCTTCTTGCGCGCAGAACACACCGGCCTCCGAGCCGGCCAGCTTGGCCATCGCCGCTTCCAGGTCGCAGCGCTCGCCCTGGTCGAACTTGCGGGCGGCCGCCTCAATCAAGTGCTTGGCCCCTTCCACCTGCGTCACCATGTCGGCCAGTTTCAGCTGTATCGCCTGGTGCTGGCCGATCGGCTTGCCGAAGGCGCTGCGCTCTTGCACATAGCGCAGGCAATGCTTCAGCGCCCCTTCGCCGATGCCGGCGCCGCGTGCCGCCACGTTGATGCGGCCCAGCTCCAGCCCGCCGGCGGTGTGGGCAAAGCCCCGACCTTCCACGCCGCCCAGCAGGCGGTCGGCGGGCACGCGGTAGTTGTCAAAGTTCAGCTCGCAGGTGTCGATGGCGCGGTAACCCATTTTTTTGAGTTTGCCGACGACGTTGTAGCCCGGGCCTTTCTCGGCGATCAGCAAGCTCATGCCCTTGTGGCGCGGCTCGGCTTGCGGGTCGGTCTTGACCAGCAGCAGGGTGAAGTGGCCGTGCAGGCTGTTGGTGATCCAGGTCTTGTTGCCGTTGACGACGTAATGGTCGCCGTCCAACTTGGCGGTGGTGCGGATCGCTTGCAGGTCGGAGCCTGCATTCGGCTCGGTCAGCCCGAGGCTGCCGCGGAATTCGCCGGTGGCCATCAGGGGCAGGTAATGGTCTTTTTGCGCTTGTGTGCCGCTGCGCTCGATGGCGGAGGCGACGATCAGGTGCGAGTTGAAAATGCCCGACGGGGCCATCCACACGGAGGCCACCTTGATGACGATCTGCGCATAGGTCCAGGCCGACAAGCCCAGGCCGCCATATTCCTCGCCAATCGTCGCGCCGAACAGGCCCAGCTCCATCATCTGGTCCACGATGTCTTGCGGGTATTCGTCGGCCAGGTCGAACTTGCGCGCCACCGGGCGCAGCTCTTTTTCAACCCAGACGTCGATGGCGTCGACAAAGGCTTGTTGGTCGTTGTTGCTGTCTTTGCTGTCGGTACTCATGGCTTTCCCGGGTCTCAATAGTTGACTTTGTCTTCGACGCTGTGGCCGCGCTTGGCGATCAACATGCTGCGGGTGAAGGTGCCGACCACCCGGCCGTCCTGGTTCAGGCCGGTGGTCTTGACCGCGACGATGCCCGCGCCGGGCCGCGACTTCGATTCGCGCTTGTCCAGCACCTCGGATTCGGCATACAGCGTGTCGCCGGCGAACAGCGGGAAGCTCAGCTTGATGTCCGTCCAGCCCAGGTTGGCAATTGCCTTCTGGCTGCAGTCCGTCACGCTCATGCCGACCATCAGCGCCACGGTGAACGGGCTGGCAATCAGACAGCGGCCAAACTCGGTCGCCTTGGCATATTCCGCATCAAAGTGCAGCGGATGCGGGTTCATCGTCAGCAGGGTGAACCAGGTGTTTTCGGTCTCGGTGATGGTGCGACCGGGGCGATGCTCATAGATGTCGCCGACGGTGAAGTCCTCGAAATAGCGGCCAAAGGTTTCGCGAAAGCGGTGCTCGCCGACTTGTTTGACGTTCTGAACCATGGGCTTGTCTCCGGTGAATCGATTGATCAAGAAAGGGTGGCGCGCGCAGTTGCGCTCGCGCTCGCGTTTGCGTTGGCATTGGCATTGGCATTGGCATTGGCGACGATGCGCCTGGCCTTGCGCACCAGCGGCGCATCGACCATGCGGCCCTGGTAGAGAAAGGCACCACTGAACTGCCCGTCCGGCACCGCCTCGACCAGCAACTGCGCCCAGGCCAGTTCGGCCGACGTGGGTTGATGGGCGGCGTGGATACGGGCGATCTGCTGCGGGTGGATGGCGGTTTTGCAGTCAAAACCCAGGCCCAGCACGCGGCGTGTTTCGACCGAAAGCCCGTCGGGGTCTTGCAGGTCCACATGCGGCACGTCCCAGGTTTGCAAGCCAGCTCGGCGGGCCGCATTGACCAATTGGCCGCGGGCATGCAGCAAGCCGTCCCAGCCGAAGTCGGCACCCAGTTCGGCGGCCAGGTCGGCCCCGCCCAGCATCAGCGCGCGCAGCTTGCCGCCGGCGGCTGCAATGTGCGGCAGTTGCGCAATGCCCAGCGGGGTTTCCAGCAACGCACAGCTGGCCGCGAACTGGCCGCCGGCCCAGGCCTCAAGACATTGCAGGTCGGCCGCGTCTTCCATCTTGGGCAGCAGCAACCAGTCCAGCTGTGCCTTCGAGGCCAGCAGGGCGGCGATGTCCTCAAAGCCGTCGCGGCTGCGCAGCGGATTGATGCGCAGCGCGATCGGGCAGGCGGCTTGCAGCGGCCGGGCGGCCAGCCAGCCCAGCACGTCGCGGCGGGCTTGCGCCTTGCGGTCGGGGTGGACGGCGTCTTCCAGGTCGATGCAGACCAGATCGGCCCCGGCGGCCATCGCCTTGGGGAAGCGCTCGGGCTTTTCACCGGAGACGAACAGCATCGAGCGCGGCGCGGAGTCTTGTGTGTTCATGCGGACAATTAATTTAAATGTACGTTTATTGTGTGGATTGGCGCTGGACTTGTCAATAGTTTTGATGACGGGCCTATTTGTCCTTCGGAGCGGTGGGATTGCGCGGGCTCGTGATGAAATCCGCGTCATGCGCTCTCCTATTCCGTCCGATCTGCCTGCCGCCGCCGCCGACTCATCCGGCTCATCTGAAGTGCCTGACAAGCCCGAGAAGGTCGAGAAGTCAGAGGACGGCCAACCCCGTTATGCCCAGGTGGCCCGCGAACTGAAGCGCGCCATCGCCACCGGCATCTACCCGGTCGGCGCGCATCTGCCCACCGAGCACCAGTTGTGCGAGCAGTTCCAGGTGAGCCGCTTCACCGCCCGCGAGGCGGTGCGCATCCTGGCCGCCAGCGGCTTGGTGACGCGCCGGCCGCGTATCGGCACCGTTGTCGCCGCCACCAGTGATGCGCCCCGCTACACCCACAACGCCACCTCGGTGCAAGACCTGTTGCAGTACGCGCAGGACACCGAGCTGCGCCTGGTCTACATCGGCAAAGTGGCGTTCAGCAAGGGGCAGGCGCAAGAGTTCGGGGTCGAAGCCGGGGCGGAGTGGATCTACGGCATGGGCGTGCGCATGGCCGGCACCTTGACCGAGCAGGCGGCCGGCATGGCCCGCCCGATCTGCCTGACCCGGCTTTATCTGAACCCGCTGCTGACCGGCATCGAAACCAAGCTGCGCGGCCGCCGTGGCGCGGTGCACGCGATGATCGAGGCCGATTACGGCGTCACCATCAACCGCGTCGAACAAGAGCTGCAGGGCATCTTGCTGGATGCCGAGGACGCCGCCAACCTGCACGCCCTGCCCGGCGCGGCGGGGCTGCGCATCCTGCGCCGCTACTACAGCGACAAGGACGAGTTGCTGGAGATTGCCGACAACGTGCATGCCAGTGATCGCTTCAGCTACAAGATGCAAATGAAGATGTGAGGGGAAGTGAGAGGGTGAAAGGTTTTCTACTGCGCGGCCGCCATGCGTCGTTGGTCGGATGCTCGTGATCCTCACGTACCGAAAGTACGTTCCGGTCCCTGCGCTCCTCCCGCCTAGCCTGACAGCCGCTCGCTACGAAAACCTCTCACCCTCTG
>CANFYD010000115.1 GCA_947450745.1 Burkholderiales bacterium | reverse complement strand
GTAAAGCCCGTGAATGGCCGGCAGGCCGGACGCCTCGGCATAGCCCATGCCGACCGGCACCAGCACGGCGGTCAGCACCAACCCGGCCGTCAAATCGTGAAGCAACCAGGCGGGCCGATAGTTCCGCAGCATGACCCAGCCGGCCACGCCGCGCGGTGAATGGCGGGGGGCAGCAGGGGGCGCAGCAGTCGTGCCGGTCATACCCGCGCTCGCACCCGCAGCCGCAACGCGGTTGGGGTCGAGTGACGGCGGCTGAGCGCTTTCCGGCCGGTCAACGGGGCGCAATTCGCTCATGCGGGTCTCGTGTGAGTCTCGTGCGACTGCCGGCGGGCGGCGGCAAGGAACGCTCGTCCGCTGCTGCGGCAGTTGTTTCGGCATGTTTCATCAGGCTCTTCAGCTTTCACTTGCAGACAAAAGCGCAAGTCATTATTTTTGAAAGATTTTGTCTGAAATGTGACGGATATAAATAACTTTCCGAGGTTTTGATTTCACGGCGCCACCGGGCGAATCGCCTTGACCCTGCTGTGATCAGTTAGTAAAGTGGGGTTAAGTGTGAATTAATGGGGTATCGTGGCGAATTTTGTGTTTCAGGGAGCTTCAGCCTTGGCGATGGACGCCAAGGGGCGTTTGGCCGTCCCGACACGCCACCGCGAAGTCTTGCAGGCGCTCTGCGCCGGTCAACTGACGCTGACCAAACACCCGGAAGGTTGCTTGATGTTGTTCCCCCGGCCGGCTTGGGAGGGCTTTCGCGACCGGATCGCCGCGTTGCCGATGGCGGCCGCCGGTTGGAAGCGTGTCTTTCTGGGCAATGCGATGGATGTGGAAATCGACAGCGCGGCCCGCATCCTGGTGTCGCCCGAGTTGCGCACCGCCGCCGGTCTGGGCAAGGACGTGATGCTGCTGGGCATGGGCAGCTATTTTGAGCTTTGGGATGCGGCGTCTTACGCAGCCCATGAAGCGCAGGTGATGCAGTCCGAACTGCCGGACGCTTTGAAAGATTTCAGTTTTTGATAGTCATGCAGCCAATTCCCACTCAGTCTCCCCAGTTTTCCCATACCACCGTGCTCTTGAACGAGGCGGTGGATCACCTCGTGACCGCGCCGGACGGCATTTACGTGGACGGCACCTTCGGCCGTGGCGGTCATTCGCGCTTGCTGCTGTCCAAGTTGAGCCCGCAAGGCCGTTTGATCGCGATCGACCGCGACCTGGATGCGATTGCGGCCGCCACCGTCGGGCCGACCCGCATCGACGACCCACGTTTCTCGATCGTCCATTCGGCCTTTGCCGAGATGCGCGGGCAGCTTGCCGATCGGGGCGTTGCGCAGGTGCAAGGTGTGCTGTTGGACTTGGGCGTGTCGAGCCCGCAAATTGACAACCCCGAGCGTGGTTTCAGCTTCCGCTTCAGCGGCCCGCTGGACATGCGCATGGACACCACGCGGGGCGAAAGCGCTGCCGATTTCCTGGCCCGCGCCGATGAGGGTCTGATTGCGAAAGTGATACGGGACTATGGGGAAGAACGGTTTGCTGTGCAGATTGCAAAGGCGCTTGTGGCTCGCCGCACAGAGGGGAGCCCGGTTCGAACCACGGATGAGCTCGCCGACCTCGTGGCTCGTGCGGTCAAGACCCGGGAGCCCGGGCAGAACCCCGCCACGCGGACCTTTCAAGCTCTTCGGATTCACGTCAATGCCGAACTTGAGGAGCTAGAGCAGGGCTTGAACGCCGCGCTGGCGCTGCTGGTGCCCGGTGGCCGCATGGCCATCATCAGCTTCCACTCGCTGGAAGACCGCATCGTCAAGAACTTCATCGGTGCGCACAGCAAGCATCAGGTGGATCGCCGCGCCTTGTTCGCCGAGCCCAAGCCCTTGGCGCTGCGGGCGGTGGCGCGCATCAAGCCCAGCGAGGCCGAGGTGACGGGCAACCCGCGCTCCCGTTCTGCCGTGCTGCGCATTGCCGAACGCACCGACACGCCACTCCCGCTCGAACACCAAAAAAAGCGCCGGCGGGGTGAGTAAGCGATGAACTCGCTAGCGACCCTCGCTGGTCCGGTCTCCGCTTGTCGGGGGCGGGTGTGAGCCGTATCAATTTGCTGCTGCTGTTGGCCGTGCTGGCCAGCGGCATGGTGCTGGTGCGCAGTGCCTACGAGGCGCGTCGTCTGTTCACCGAGGTGGACCGCGCGCAGGCTGAGGCCCGCCGCCTGGAGTCCGACAGCCAGCGCTTGCAGGCTGACCGGCACGCGCAAGCGACCAATTTGCGCGTCGAACAGGTGGCGCGCGAGCGTCTGCACATGCGCGCGATCACGCCTGCGGTCAGTCAAAGCCTTGACGACAAGCCGGCGGTCCCCGCAACGGGGGCAAGCCGGTGAGCTGGCTGGGCGGCGGCAAGAGCGGCAACAGCAAGGGCCAGAACAAGGCCCAAGCCGAGGGTGCGACGCGCCCCGGCGCCAAGTTGCGCCCGAGCAAGAACCCCAAGGCGGCGCTGTCGGCCGGTACGCGCAGCGTCAGCTATTCCACCAGCCCCTTGCTGGCGTCCAAGACGCCGCCGTGGCGTTCCCGGTTTCTGGTGGCGCTGGTGGGCTTGGCTTTTACTGGCTTGCTGGTGCGGGCGCTCTATATCCAGGTGATCGGCACCGAGTTCTACCAAAAGCAGGGCGAGGCCCGCTACGTCCACACGGTCGAGCTGCCCGCCAGCCGGGGCCGCATCAACGACCGCAGCGGCCAAGTGCTGGCCGCCAGCGTGGCCGTGCCCTCGGTCTGGGCGATTCCGAAAGAGGTCGATGCCGACCCGGTCAAGCGCAAGGCCTTGGCCAAGATCCTCGGCTGGAGCAATGCCGAGCTGGAGCGCAAGCTCGACCCGGCCACCCGTTTTGTCTGGTTGCGCCGCCAGTCCGACGACGACACCGCCGCACAGATCAAGGCGCTGGGGCTGAAGGGCGTGTTTCAGGACCGCGAGTACAAGCGCAAGTACCCGGAAGGCGAGTCAGCCGCCCACGTGGTGGGCTTCACCAATATCGAAGAGCGCGGCCAAGAGGGCATCGAGCTGGCCTTCCAGAAAGAGCTGGTCGGGCGTGACGGCAGCCGCTCGGTCGTGCGCGACCGGCTGGGCCGCGTGGTCGAGGACATCGGTGAACGCGTCCCGGCGGTGAACGGCCGCGACATCGACTTGTCGGTCGATTCCAAGGTGCAGTTCTTCGCCTACCAGCGCATCCGCGACGCGGTGGCCGAGCACAAGGCCAAGGCCGGCTCGGTGGTGGTGATCGACGTGCAGTCCGGCGAAGTGCTGGCGCTGGCCAATTTCCCCAGTTACAACCCGTCGGACCGCCGCAACCTCAGCGGCAACCAGTTGCGCAACCGCGCGCTGACCGACATCTTCGAGCCCGGTTCGACGATGAAGCCCTTCATCGTCGCGCATGCGCTGGAGAGCGGCCGCGTCACGCCGGATACCCTGCTCAGCACCAGCCCGCGCAGTGTGGTGGTCAGCGGTTGGTCCCCCACCGACGCCCATCCGCACGGCGATTTGACCGTCTCGCAGGTGATCCAGAAGTCCAGCAACATCGGCGTGGTGCGCTTGGCGATGACGATGCAGCCGCGCGAAATGTACGAGGTCTTCACCGCCATCGGTCTGGGTCAGCGCCCGCAGATCAACTTCCCCGGTGCCATCACCGGCAAACTGCGGCCGTACAAGAGCTGGCGTCCGATCGAGCAAGCGACGATGGCCTACGGTTACGGCCTGTCCGCTTCTCTGTTTCAACTCGCCCATGCTTACACCGCGTTTGCGCGTGACGGCGAGGTCATCCCGGTCACGATGATGCGGCAGCCACCCGGCACGGTGGCCCATGGCATCAAGGTGTTCTCCCCGAAGACGGCCCAGCAAGTGCGCGAGATGTTGCAGCTGGCGGCCGGCCCCGGCGGCACTGCGCCGCAAGCGATGGTCAGCGGTTACAGCGTGGGCGGCAAGTCGGGCACGGCCCACAAGCAAGAAGGCAAGGGCTACGCCGGTCACAAATACCGGTCCTGGTTCGTTGGCTTGGCCCCGATCAGCAACCCCCGCATCATCGTGGCGGTGATGGTGGATGAGCCGACCAACGGCGTGTACTTCGGTGGCGCAGTGGCCGGCCCGGTGTTCAGCCAAGTGGTCTCGCAAAGCCTGCGTTTGCTGGGCGTGCCGGCCGATCTGGACGTGAAACCGCAAATCATCGCCAGCCAGAAGCTGCAAGCGGTCGAGGAGAGCTTCTGATGCTGACCCGCCTCAAATCCCCCGAAGCGGCCGCCCGCTGGTTGCAGGAATGGACCCCCGGCGCGCTGCGCACCGACAGCCGTGCGGTGGCGGCCGGCGATGCCTTCATCGCCTGGCCCGGCTATGCCCGTGACGGGCGCGAGTTCGTCGCCGGCGCACTGGCGGCCGGTGCGGCCACTTGCCTGGTCGAGGACGAGGGCGTTGACGCCCATGCCTTTGTCGATGCGCGCGTGGCCTCGCTCCCTGGCTTGAAGGCCAAGACCGGTTTGATTGCGGCGGCCTTTTACGGCGAGCCGTCCAAGGCCCTGGCCGTCGTCGCCAGCACCGGCACCAATGGCAAGACATCGACCGCCTGGTGGTTGGCGCAGACGCTGGCGCTGCTGGGCCAGCGCTGCGGTGTCATCGGCACGCTCGGCGTGGGTGAGCCGCCGCTACCCGGGGCAACAACAGCGCAGTCGGCTGAGGCTCGGATCGAATACAACGGCCTCACCACGCCCGACCCGGTGTTGCTGCAAGCGACGCTGCGGCAGATGCTGGACCAGGGTTTCAGCGCCTGCGCGATTGAGGCTTCGTCGATCGGCCTGAAGGAAATGCGCCTGGCCGGCACCGAAGTGCGCGTCGCGCTATTCACCAACTTCACCCAGGACCACCTCGACTATCACGGCGACATGGACGCTTACTGGGCGGCCAAGCGCGCCTTGTTCGACCTTGCCGGTCTGCGCGCGGCGGTGCTCAATCTCGATGACGCCAAGGGTGCCGAGCTGGCTGTGGAATTGCAGCTGGCCGGCCAACTCGACGTCTGGACCTATGCGCTGAACGGGCCGGCGCGCTTGTCGGCCCATCAGCTGCATTACCGCGCTGGCGGCTTGGCCTTCACCTTGCAAGAGGGCGAGCAGCGCTTTTTGATTGAAACCGGCCTGATCGGCGACTACAACGTGGCCAATCTGCTGGCCGTCATCGGCGGCTTGCGAGCGCTGGGCCATGGGCTGGCCGAGGTGGCTGCGGTGGTGGGCCGGGTCACGCCGGTGCCGGGCCGCATGCAGCGCGTCGGCAACGGGCAGGACTTGCCGCAGGTGGTGGTCGATTACGCCCACACGCCGGACGCGCTGGACAAGGCTTTGCAAGCGCTGGCTCCGTTGGCGGCGGCACGCGGCGGGCAGTTGCTGTGCGTGTTCGGCTGCGGTGGCAACCGCGACCGCGCCAAGCGACCGGCGATGGGCGCGATTGCTGCCCGGCTGGCGCAACAAGTCTTCATCACCAGCGACAACCCGCGCTTTGAAGTGCCCGAACAAATCATTGCCGACATCGAAGCGGGTGTGCTGACCGCTGGCGCCGCCGCTGGAGTGACCGCAACCCGCTGCCACACGGTGGTGGACCGCCGCGCCGCCATCGACGTGGCGATCCGGCAAGCCGGGCCGCGCGATGTGGTGCTGGTGGCCGGCAAGGGGCATGAGGATTACCAGGAGCAAGCGGGACTGCGCAGCCCGTTCTCCGATGTGGTCGAAGCCCGCGCGGCGCTGATCCGGAGGGCCGGCCTGTGAGCGCTGCATTGATGACCTTGGCGCAAGCCCATCAGCTGCTGTTGCCGGCCTGTCCGCAAGCGCAATTGATCGGCGACGGCGCGCTTGAAATCCAGCGCGTCCACAGCGACAGCCGCAGCCTCGGTGGCGGTGATCTGTTCGTGGCCCTGCGCGGTGAGCGCTTCGACGCGCATGACTTTCTGCCCCACGCGGCCGCTGCCGGTGCGGTGGCCGCCTTGGCCGAGCGCGGCTTGCTGGAAGCTGGCCTCGCCGGCATTCTGGTGCCCGACGCCAAACAGGCGCTGGGTTGGCTGGCTGCTGCTTGGCGGGCGCATTGCCAGTTGCCGGTGATTGCGGTGACCGGCAGCAACGGCAAGACGACGGTGACACAAATGACCGCCAGCATCCTGCGCGCTTGGCTGGGTCGCGGCGCGTTGGCGACCGAGGGCAATTACAACAACGACATCGGCGTGCCGCTGACGCTGCTGCGCTTGCGCCAGGACGACGTGCAGTGGTACCGCGCCGCCGTGGTCGAGCTGGGCATGAATCACCCGGGCGAAATCGCCCCGCTGGCCCGGATGACCGCGCCGACGGTGGCGCTGGTCAACAACGCGCAGCGCGAGCATCAAGAATATTTGACCTCGGTGGAGGCCGCCGCGCGCGAGAACGGTGCCGTCATCGAAGCGCTCGGGCCGACCGGCGTGGCGGTGTTTCCGGCCGAAGATGCCTGCGCACCGCTTTGGCACTCTCTGGCCGGCACGCGTCCGCACCTGAGTTTTGCGCTGCAGGGCGAGGCCGACGTGACCGGCACGGCGCGCTGGGTTGACGCGGCTGGGCTGGCGGCCGGGCTGGCTGAAGACGACCCGCGTGCGACCGGCCATTGGGCGCTGGAACTGCACACGCCCGCTGGCGATGCGCCGGTGGTGTTGGCGATGCCAGGCTTGCACAACGTGCGCAATGCGCTGGCCGCTGCGACTTGTGCGCTGGCGGCCGGTGCGCCGCTGAGGGCCATCGTGCGCGGGCTGGAGTCGTTCGAGCCGGTCAAGGGCCGCTCACAACTGAAGAGCTGCCAGCGCGGCGGGCGGCGCATCACGCTGATCGACGACAGCTACAACGCCAACCCCGACAGCGTGCGCGCGGCCATCGACGTGCTGGCCGCCTTGCCCGGCGCGTCCTGGTTGGTTCTGGGCGACATGGGCGAGGTCGGCGACCGCGGCCCGGAATTCCACCGCGAGGTCGGCGCTTACGCCGCTGAGCGTGGCTTGGCCGGTTTGTGGACGGCAGGCAGCGCCGCCGCCGATGCCGCTGCCGCTTACGGCCCCGGCGCGCATCACTTTGCCTCGGTGGCCGAGCTGACGGCGGCGCTGCTGCTGGCGCTGCCGGCCAGCATCGACAACGGCGCTGGCAGCCTGCCGCCCGTCAACAATTTATTGATCAAGGGATCGCGATTCATGCGGATGGAACAAGTGGTCGGTGCGCTGCAGGCCGAACCCCAAAAACAAAAACAACAACAACCATCCACAGGAGCCCTTGATGCTGCTTAGTCTGGCGCAATGGCTGCAGGCGCATTACCCCGAGCTGGGTTTCCTGCGCGTTTTTCAGTACATCACCTTCCGTGCGGTGATGGCGGCGCTGACGGCGTTGTTGATCGGCCTGGCCTTTGGCCCCTGGGTGATTCGCCGCCTGACCGACATGAAGATCGGCCAGCCGATCCGCGAATACGGCATTCAGCAGCACTTGGCCAAGACCGGCACACCGACGATGGGCGGCGTGTTGATCCTGATCGGCATCGGCGTTTCGACGCTGCTCTGGTTCGACTGGAGCAACCGCTTTGTGTGGGTGGTGATGCTGGTGACGATGGGTTTTGGCGCGATCGGCTGGGTCGATGACTGGCGCAAAGTGGTCGACAAAAACCCGGAAGGCATGCGCAGCCGCGAAAAGTTCTTCTGGCAATCGATCATCGGCCTGATCGCCGCGCTGTATTTGGCGTTCAGCGTGTCCGAGACCTCTTTCCTGGGCGTGGTGCAGTTGTTCTTCCGCTGGGTGGCGAGCGGCTTTTCGACCGAACTGCCGCCCCGGGCCGACTTGATGGTGCCGTTCTTCAAGACGGTCAGCTATCCGCTGGGCGTGTTCGGCTTCATCGGCCTGTCCTATTTCGTCATCGTCGGCACCAGCAACGCGGTCAACTTCACCGACGGTCTGGACGGCCTGGCCATCATGCCGGTGGTGATGGTGGGCTCGGCGCTGGGCTTGTTTGCCTACATGACCGGCTCCTCGGTGTTTTCCAAATACCTGTTGCTGCCCTACATCCCGGGCGCCGGCGAAGTGCTGATTTTTTGCGCCGCCATGGCTGGGGCGGGCCTGGCTTTTCTGTGGTTCAACACCCATCCGGCCCAGGTTTTCATGGGCGATGTGGGGGCGCTGTCGTTGGGCGGCGCGCTCGGCACGGTGGCGGTGATCACGCGCCAGGAAATCCTGCTCGGCATCATGGGCGGCGTGTTTGTGGCCGAAGTGCTGTCGGTGATGCTCCAGGTGAGCTGGTTCAAGTACACCAAAAAGAGGTTCGGCACCGGCCGGCGCATCTTCAAGATGGCCCCGCTGCACCACCATTTCGAGAAGTCGGGCTGGAAGGAAACGCAGGTCGTCGTGCGCTTCTGGATCATCACCATGCTGCTGTGCCTGGTCGGCCTGGCGAGCTTGAAGCTGAGGTGACGCTGGATGGATAAGCAAGCCGCCACCGAAGCGCTGCGCCCGGAGCAGACTAACCCCGAATTTTGTACGGTGCTGGCAGGCGCGCTGTCGTCCGAGGGCGCAGCGCTGCGTGGCTGTCGCGTGCTGGTGCTGGGCTTGGGGGATTCGGGTCTGGCGATGGCGGCTTGGGCGCTGCGTTGCGGTGCGACGCTGCGGGTGTGGGATTCGCGTGCCGAGCCGCCGCAATTGGCCGCCTTGCGGGCTTTGCAGCCGCAGGCCGAGTTCTTCAGCGGTGAGCTGGCTGAAGCGGCGCTGGACGGTGTGCAGTTGTTGCTGAAAAGCCCCGGCTTGTCGCCGCTGGATGCACGCATCGCGCCGCTGCTGCAGCGGGCTGCGGCGGCCGGCGTGCCAGTGCAGGTCGAGCTTGATCTGTTCGCTCAGGCGCTGGCCGATTTGAAGCGCTCGCGCGGCTATGCGCCGGCCGTGTTGGCCATCACCGGCACCAATGGCAAGACCACCACCACCTGCATGACGGCCTTGTTGGTCGAGCGGGCCGGCAAGCGCGTGGCGATGGCCGGCAATATCGGCCCAAGCTTGTTGGCGACGCTGTCTGCGGCCTTGGATCTGGAGCCGGTGCCGGTGGCGGTGGCGGTGGCTGTGGCTGAAATCGTGCTGCCCGTCGAACAGTCCGAGTCGCTTGCAGCCGATGATTTGCCTGAAGTGCAGGACGTTGCTGAAGCGGCTGAAGCGGCGGAAGCACCGGAAGCACCGGAAGCGGCCGAGCCTGAATCCACCCCCGCTGCCCAAACCACGCTGGAGATGGTCGACGCCTTGCTCGACGAAGCGCCGTTGCCGATCAAGCCGCCGCCGCCCAAAGGGCCGGTGTTCGAGCATTTGCCCGAGGTCTGGGTGCTGGAGTTGTCGAGCTTTCAGCTGGACGGCGTGACCGGTTTCGAACCCACCGCTGCTGCCGTGCTGAATGTG
>CANFYD010000114.1 GCA_947450745.1 Burkholderiales bacterium | reverse complement strand
TGACACCGGACATGGCGGCGGCCGGCTCGAACCTGATGTGGCATGTGTACGACGCGATCCGCTGCCCGACGCTGCTGCTGCGCGGCGCCGATTCCGACCTGCTTGCGCTGGACACCGCGCAGGCGATGACGCAGCGCGGCCCGAAAGCCCGGCTGCATCAAGTTGCTGGAGTCGGCCATGCGCCCACGCTGGTGCAGGACGATCAGATCGCCGTGCTGCGCGAGTTTTTGCTGGCACCTCAGCTCGATACCGTGCCGGAGACGCCCAGCGCTTCATGAAAACTGCTGCAACCGAGGGACAGCAGCTCGCTGCGCCCATCGTCGCCCTGCTGGGCGTTGAACCAGCGCTGCCGGCAGCTCGCTCAGCGGGTTCGGTCGATCAGGCGCTGGAGTCGCTGTCCGCGATCACACGCGCTCGCGCCTTTGCCGAACCGCTGTTGACCGGGCAGTTGCTCGACACCGGCGAGGCCGCGCTGGCCCATGCCGATGGGGTGGCCGCCATTCTGGCCAGCATCGGCGCTGCGCCGACGATGCAAGCGGCTTGCTACCTGGTCTACGCCGGCGACTACCTGAACAAGCCCGAGGAGATCGTCACCAAGGCCTTCGGCGCGTCTTACGCCAGCTTGGTCATGCACACCCGGCGCTTGGTGCAAATACAGCGCGCCGCGCGGGAAGCCAAGCTGGAAGGTGAATTGCGGGCCGCGCAGACCGAGCGCGTGCGCAAGATGTTGCTGGCCTTTTCGCACGATTTGCGCGTGGTGCTGCTGCGCCTGGCGTCGCGGCTGCAAACGCTGCGCTACTTTGCCGCCAGCAAGACGCCTTGCCCGCAGAGCTTGGCGGCCGAGTCCCAGCAGGTATTCGCGCCGCTGGCGAATCGGCTGGGCATCTGGCAGATCAAGTGGGAGCTGGAAGACCTGGCGTTTCGCTTCACCCAACCGGAGGCTTACCGGGAGATTGCACAGGCGCTCGACCAGACCCGGGTGCAGCGAGAGCAGGACATCGAGGCCACGCGTGCGGCGCTGCAGGCCGACCTGCGGGCCCACGCCATCGCCGCAGAGGTGCAAGGCCGGCCCAAACATCTGTACAGCATCCACAAAAAAATGCAGGGCAAGGGCCTGGCGCTGGCGCGCGTGTTCGACTTGCGCGCGCTGCGTGTGATCGTGCCTGCGGTGGTCGATTGCTACGCTGCACTGAGCCGCTTGCACGAGGTGTACAAGCCGCTGATCGGCGAGTTCGACGACTACATCGCGCGGCCCAAGCCGAACGGCTATCAGTCGCTGCACACGGTGGTGCTGGCCGCCGACGGGCGCGCGATGGAAGTGCAGATTCGCACCCCCGCCATGCATGAGCATGCCGAAAGCGGCGTGGCAGCGCACTGGGCCTACAAGGAAGCGGGCGTGCGCGGTTATGCCGGCGTCAGCGCGGTGGGTGACTTCGAGGAGCAAGTGGCGCAGGCCCGCAAGGCCGTGCTGCGTCAATTGCTGGCCTGGGAGCGTGATTTCACCGAAGGGCAGGGCGCAGCGGGTGACTTGAGCGAATTGGATGATGCTGATGCCGCTCCCGAGGCTGGGCTGAAAGGCCCACGGGCGCTGTTCGACGACCGCATCTACGTGTTCACGCCGCAGTCCACCATCGTCGAGTTGACGGCCGGTGCCACGCCGATCGACTTTGCCTACGCCGTCCACACCGACCTGGGTCACCGTTGCCGAGGTGCCAAGGTCGATGGACAAATGGTGCCGCTGAACACGCGGCTGCAGAACGGGCAGACGGTGGAGGTGACGGCCGCCAAGGAGGGCGGGCCGTCGCTTGACTGGCTCAACGCCGACCTGGCTTATTTGCAAAGCTCGCGCTCCCGCACCAAGGTGCGCGCCTGGTTCAACGCGCTGGCGCAACGCCAGACGATTGCGCGGGGCCGTGAATCGGTTGAAAAGCTGCTGCAACGTGAAGGCAAGACGTCGGTCAAGCTGGAGGATCTGGCCGCGCGCCTGGGCTTCAAGAACGCCGACGGGCTGTTCGAGGTGGTCGGCAAGGACGAGTATTCGCTGCGCAATATCGAGACGCTGCTGCGCCCGCCACCGCCCGAAGTGGACAGCGACGAACTGCTGGCGCAGCGCCGCACCAAGAGCGGCAGCAAGAGTGAGTCGAACCGACAGCGCGGCGGCGTGCTGGTGGTGGGTGTCGATTCGCTGCTGACCAACCTGGCGCGCTGCTGCCGCCCGGCACCGCCGGACAAGATCGGCGGCTATGTGACGCGCGGCAACGGCGTGGCGATTCACCGCGTCGATTGCAGCAACTTCGTGCAGATGGCCAAGCGCGCGCCGGAGCGTGTGATCGAAGTGGAATGGGGCGGCACCGAGCGCAGTGGCAATGGTGGTGGCAAACCGGGCGGCGCGAGCGGCGTTGGCGGCAAGGGCGTGGCGGTCTACCCGGTCGATGTCATCGTTGAATCGTCAGACCGGCAAGGCTTGTTGCGCGACGTGCTGGAAGTGCTGGCCAAGGAAAAGATGAACGTCGTCGCCGTCAACACCCAGTCCGTCAAGATCAGCAAGGGCGACACCGCCTGGATGGGTTTCACCGTCGAAGTCTCCGATTCCGGCCGCTTGGCCGCCGTGCTGCGCCACGTGGCACAAGTCAGTGGCGTCCGCAGCGCCCGCCGAAAATGAGGATTTTTCTCATCAGTGCTTGAAAGCTGCTGAAAACCGGGCTATACTGCGAAGCTCAGGAGGCGCGTAGCTCAGCTGGTTAGAGCACCACCTTGACATGGTGGGGGTCGTTGGTTCGAGTCCAATCGCGCCTACCAAAATTGGTAGGAAAAAAGCCCGGTAAATCTTAGATTTACCGGGCTTTTTGATTTATTCGAGCATTTTGATTTGCCTGGCTCATCTCGCGGAGCGACGCAGGATATGGGTTTGGCCCAGGGCTAAGAGCACAAAGGCGGCGTCATCAACAGCAAGCTGCTTGCGTGCTTTGGGCAGTGCATCAAGCGGGGCGTCGATCGGGTCATCGCAGAGGCGAAATGTGCCCCAGTGCACGCCGATCGAGAATTTGCTTTTCACATCCAGGTGAATTCTCAGCGCTTCTTCCTCGTTGATGTGCTGATCACGCATGAACCAGCGCGGCAGGTAGCAGCCAACGGCGATCTGCGAAAAATCGAAACCGCCAAACTTTTGACCGATGTCGGCAAAGTCCTTTGAATACCCGGTGTCCCCTGAAAAGTACATCGAATACGGCTCCCCTTCAACCGTCGCTTGCGCCACAAAGCCACCCCAAAGGCTCGCATTGCGGTCCCACGGTGTTCGGCTTGACCAGTGCTGTGTCGGCACCAAGTGGACGGTCACTTCACCGTGGGTCGCTTTCACGCTGAAGCTGTCCCACCAATCCAGCGGCCGCACGTTCGTGATGCCTTCGTTGTTCAACCAGATGTCCAGCCCCAAAGGCACGATGAACAGTGGGGGGCCACCCGGTTGCTGCTTGAGTTGCAGCACGGACTGACGATCCAGGTGGTCGTAGTGGTTGTGGCTGATGAGCACCACATCGATGCGCGGTAAATCCGCCAGTTGCATGGGCAGGGCAACTGCACGCCGAGGGCCCGCAAAGCTCAATGGCGCGGCTCGTTCGCTGAACTGCGGGTCGGTCAGGATGTTGAGGCCATTGAGTTGCCACAGCGCCGTCGAGTGCCCGATCCAGGTGACGCTGACGTCCCGCGTGTTGGACTTCAGGTAAGCCAAGTCCGGCGTCACGCTCTTCACCCGTGACGGGTCTTGCGCAGGCAGTCCCGTTGTCCAGCGGTCCCGCTGCCAGGCCCAAAAGCTCGGTTGGCCAGCACGCCAGTTGTCGATGTAGTTGTTGTTGAACCCGTCGGGGCGGTGGTGCTTCTTGCTGACATCGTAGTGAGGATTGACTGCAGCGCATGCCGTCAGCAGGCAGGTCAGCAAAAACGTGGCGTAGCGGTGAAGGCGCATGGCTAGGCGGCGCGATCAGTCGTTGCCGCGCTGGGCCGAGCGCATCCAGGTGTAGGCCACGCCCAAGCCGATCGAGGCACCGTTTGTTTGGCGCACGAGGGGGCTGTTTTCGTTGGCGCTCCCGGCAACGGAATCCAGCCGAGCGAAGCCGAACAAGCGCCAATCGGGGCTGAGCTCGCGCGAGGCAAATGTACTCAGGCGCCAAGCCAGCAAACCGCTTTTGGCCGTGTAGGCCGGTCGAAAGGGGGTGGCATAGTCGCCGCCGACTTCGTAGAAGGTGCGGGCCAGTTGCGTGTCTGCCACGATGGCGCTGACGCTGGTGCTGTAGCGCCAGCCGCTGCGGGTTTGGCGATCGAACACCAATTTCGGCTCGAAGCTCAGACCTCGCCGAGCAGCCCCGTCGCTCAAGTCGAACACGGCTCGCAGCGGGAACTCGGCGCGCCACAGACCACCGCCCGGCGCTGCACCCAGATTCCATTTCAGACGTGGCCCCAGCTCCACCAGCGTGCCCAGATCGCGCATGCCGCGTCGGGCTTCGATCGCGTTGCTGTTGGAACCAAATGCACCGGCGACGCCGACATCGATCTCGAAGTTATCGGTCTTGACGGCCCGAAGGCCGGCCGTGTCGCGGTCGGCGCGCAGTACCTCGCCCCGGTAGACAAAGAAGGGCAGGGCCAGCGCCCGCTTGACTTGCTGGTCCGAGCCCGGATAGGCCTGTTGCGAGACACCGACGGCCACACCACCAAGCTCCCACAGCGGCGCGCCAGCGGGTACTTGCGCTGCCGCACCGAGGCTGGTGAGCGAGGCTAAAACAAGAACCAGTGCGGTAGGCGCGGGTGTGAGGGGGAGGAGCGCGTCGGTCATGGATGAGTACTCGGTTGAACTAATGAGTTTCATTATGAACTGAGTAGTTCAAGCCATGTCAAAAGCTCAAGCTCGGCAGGCACCGCAGCTCCCCGGTTGTTGTCCAGGACCTCGGTGCGGTGCTCTGTATTAACGTCCTACATCAGCGCATCTGTGACGCCGATCACATGGATGGCGAGCAGGGTCAGCAGGCCGGCCATGATCAGGTAGTAGGTGGTGGGAATGATGGTCATGCGCAGTACCTGACCTTCGCGGCCGAGCAGGCCGACGGTGGCGGAGGCGGCCACCACGTTGTGAATGGCGATCATGTTGCCGGCTGCGGCGCCGACGGCCTGCGCGGCCACCAGCAAGGCACCCGAGACGCCGATCAAGTGCGCGGTGTCGAACTGGAACTGCGCCATCATCAGGTTGGACACCGTGTTGGAGCCGGCGATGAAGGCGCCCAGCGCACCGACCGTGGCGGCAAAAAACGGATAGACGTTGCCGACGCTGCTGGAGACCAATTCGGCCATGGCGCGGGGCATCGAGGGCAGGTCGCCGAGGTTGACCCCGGAGTTGATCAGGATGCGCACCATCGGGATGGTGAAGATCAGCACAAAGCCGGCACCCAGCAAGGTGCGCGACGACTCGCTGACCGCCGCCTTCAGTCCCGAGAACTGCATGCGCTGCAGCACAAAAGTGGCCAGCACCACCAGCACCATGATGCCGCCGGGCAAGTAGAGGAACTCGATGCTGCCGGACAGGCCGGTCTCGCCCAGGATGTTGGTCCAGCGCAGCACCAGATTGTTCAAAAAGAACGCTTTCACATCGGCGTTGACGCGCGACAGCACCAGCAGGCCGGCCAGCAGCAAGTAGGGCAGCCAAGCCAAGCCGACCGACATCGGCTTGGCGGTCAACTCGTCCAGCTTGATTTCGACGCTGCCCATCCATTGCACCGGC
Source organism: Burkholderiales bacterium (assembly GCA_947450745.1). Lineage (GTDB taxonomy): Bacteria > Pseudomonadota > Gammaproteobacteria > Burkholderiales > Burkholderiaceae_C > Paucibacter_A. The sequence goes on along the minus strand of CANFYD010000114.1, from coordinate 3,683 downwards.
CAGTCCTTGGCCTCGGCAAAGTCCCAGGGCTTCTTGGGCAACAGAAAGCCCGCTTTGGCCGCCGGCACCACGATCAGCAGCCCGACCAGCGCACCGATCATGGACGGAAATTCAGGGCCCAGAAAGACCCCGGCGGCCGCGTAAGGCAGCACGAAAGCCAGGCCGGCAAACAGAGCGAACGGGGCAATCGCCAAGCCTTCCAGCCACGATTTGTTGCGGCCAAAAAAGCGCGTCAGCATCACGCACATGAAGAGCGGCATCGCAATGCCGATCACCGCATGCATGATGGCCACTTCGGAGGTGATCAGGCGGTAGAAGGTTTCCCAGTCCGAGCCACGGGCGAGCAGTTGCTCGGAAATCCCGGCCTTGTCCAAGCCGCCCGACACGCCCACCACGATCGGCGTGCCCACCGCGCCGAACGACACCGGGGTGGACTGCACCATCATGCCCAGCATGACGGCACCGAGCGCCGGAAACCCCAGCGCCACCAGCAAGGGCGCGGCCACAGCGGCCGGCGTGCCAAAGCCCGAGGCACCCTCGATAAAGCAGCCAAACAGCCAAGCCACGATCACCACTTGGACGCGGCGGTCGGGGCTGATATTGGAAAAGCCGCCGCGTATCGCGGTGATGGCCCCGGAATGTTTGAGCGTGTTCAGCAACAAGATCGCGCCGAAAATAATCCACAGGATGGAGCCGGTCAACACCAGGCCTTGCAGGCCGGACGCCAAGACGCGGTTGATGGACATGTCCCACGCCATCAAGGCGATCAGGACGGTGACCAGCAACACCACCGGCATGGCGCGTTTGGCCGGCCAGTTCAAGCCCACCAACAGCACGGCGGCCAGCACCAGCGGGGCGAAGGCCAAGAGAGAAAGCAGAGTCTGGCTCATGCACGGTCCTTTATTTTTATGAGAATTTAAGTAACGCTTCAGTATTGCCGCCACAAGTTGCCGATCGTGCCGCGCGGATTCCGGCCGACACGCACAGCGCACAAATGTGACTGAATAGGCCGAAATGCCAGGGTAAACACTGGTGGGATGTTTGGCGGCGTCGGGCGCGAATCGCCTGGTTTCGTCACGCAGCCTGCGGCTTGTTGTCGGGCACGGTGCGCAGGGCACGGGGCACCAGGCTTGGGCTTGGGCACGGTGCCGGCAGATAAACTCGGCCGCCGTGGCCCGCATTCGGCCCAGCCCTGAACCGAAGGAAAAACCAAATGACAGACAGCGCAGAGCCCAAGCGTCGGGGCCGGCCTCCCACCGGCGTGGCCTTGAGCAGTTCGGAGCGCTCCGCCGTGCGCCGCAAGCGCATCTTGGTCGAGCAAGGGGGGCGCACCATCACCGCCGGCCTCGATGCCGAGAGCGTGGCGCACTTGGAGCGCGTCAAGCTGCACTACGTCATCAAGACCGATGTCGATGCCTTGCGGTTGGCGCTGAAGTTGACAGCCGAGCGGGCCGAATTGGCCGGGGCGGCTTCGCCAGTGGCCTGAATCCGCCGCGTTAGCTGTCACTCCGTTCGTCCAAGTGGCGGTTGCGGCAAGCCCGGCGCCGCCAGCAGAGTGCGCCTGTCGAGCTCGCTGCGTACTTTAGACTCGGCGGCTATGTCCTTGCTTTTGCTGCTTTTTTTGCCATTCATCGGCAGTGCCATCGCGGCGCTGTTGCCGACCAATGCGCGCAATCTCGAATCGATCTGGGCCGGCCTGGTGGCGCTGGCCGTGGCCGTGCCCTTGGCGCTGCTTTACCCCGAGGTGCGGGACGGCGGCGTGCTGACCGAACGGCTTGTCTGGCTGCCCAGCTTGGGGCTGGACCTGGTGGTACGCCTCGACGGCTTTGCTTGGATGTTTGCGATGCTGGTCAGCGGCATGGGCGTGCTGGTGGTGATGTATGCGCGCTATTACTTGTCGCCCGATGACCCGGCGGCGCGGTTTTATGCCCTGTTGCTCGGCTTCATGGGGGCCATGCTCGGGGTCGTGGTGAGCGGCAACTTGCTGCAACTGGTGCTGTTCTGGGAACTGACCAGCGTGTTCTCCTTCTTGCTGATCGGTTACTGGCACCACCGCAAAGACGCCCGCCGTGGCGCTCGCATGGCCTTTACCGTCACCGCCACCGGAGGCTTGGCCTTGCTGGCCGGTGTGCTGCTGCTGGGCCATATCGTCGGCAGTTACGAGCTGGATGTGGTGCTGGCGGCCGGCGATCTGGTGCGCGGCCATGCGCTGTACCCGCTGGCGCTGGGCTTGGTGTTGCTGGGTGCGTTCACCAAGAGCGCGCAGTTTCCGTTTCACTTCTGGCTGCCGCATGCGATGTCGGCACCGACGCCGGTGTCGGCTTATCTGCATTCCGCCACCATGGTCAAGGCCGGCGTGTTTTTGCTGGCGCGGTTGTGGCCGGTGCTGGCGGGCACCGACACCTGGTTCTGGATCGTCGGCGGCACCGGCTTGGCCACGCTGTTGCTCGGCGCCTACGCGGCGATGTTCCAGAACGACCTGAAGGGTTTGCTGGCCTATTCCACCATCAGCCACCTCGGGCTGATCACGCTGCTGCTGGGGCTGAACAGCCCGCTGGCCGCGGTGGCGGCGGTCTTTCACATGATGAATCACGCCACTTTCAAAGCCTCGCTGTTCATGTCGGTCGGCATCATCGACCACGAAACCGGCACGCGCGACATGCGGCGGCTCAGCGGCCTGTTCCGCAGCATGCCGTTCACCGGCACGCTGGCGATGGTGGCCTGTGGGGCGATGGCCGGCGTGCCCCTGTTGAACGGCTTTTTGTCGAAGGAAATGTTCTTCGCCGAGACGGTGTTCGTCAGCACCCACCCCTGGGTTGAGCTCGGCCTGCCGTTGGCGGCCACGCTGGCGGCGGTGTTTGCGGTGGTCTATGCCTTGCGCTTCGGCCATTCGGTGTTCTTTGGTGCGCCGCCCAGGAACCTGCCGCGCCAGCCGCATGAGCCGGTGCACTGGATGCGGGTGCCGATCGAGTTGTTGGTGCTGGTCTGCGTGGTGGTCGGCGTGGCCCCGGCCTTGGTGATCGGCCCGGTGCTGGCGACGGCCGCGCTGCCGGTGGTGGGCGGCACCGTGCTGCCGGCCTACAGCCTGGCGGTCTGGCATGGCTTCAACACGCCGCTGTTGATGAGCTTGCTGGCCACTGCCATCGGCATCAGCGTGTACGGCGTGTTTGCTGCGCGCTTCAAAAAGCGAGCCTTGAAGACCACGCCGCTGATCCATGTCTTCGACGGCAAGCGCTGGTTCGAGCGCACGCTGACCCTGGCCACTGCGTTCGCGCGCGCGGCGCTGCGACTGGGCGGCACACGGCGCTTGCAGACGCAAGTGCTCTGGATGCTGGTGGTGGCGATGGCGGCGGCGTTGGGCTCGGCCTTGATCGTGCCGCTGAGCTGGGGCGACCGGGTCCGCGTGCCAGTCACGCCCGAGTTCGTCTTGCTGTGGGTGATCGGCGGTGCCTGCGCCCTGGGTGCCGCTTGGCAGGCCAAGTTCCACCGCCTGGCTGCGCTGACGCTGCTGGGCGTGGTCGGCTTGGCCATGTGCCTGACCTTTGCCTGGTTCTCGGCCCCCGACCTGGCACTGACGCAATTGGCGGTCGAAGTGGTCACCGTCGTGCTGTTCCTGCTCGGCCTGCGCTGGTTGCCCAAGCCGATGCAGCAAAGCGACCCCTTGGCCGTCAGCCGTGCCACTT
>CANFYD010000113.1 GCA_947450745.1 Burkholderiales bacterium | reverse complement strand
TGCCAAGGTCTACGACGTCGCCGTCGAGACCCGGCTGACCCCGGCCAAAAACCTGTCCAAGCGCTTGTCCAACAAGGTCTGGCTCAAGCGTGAAGACGAGCAGCCGGTGTTCAGCTTCAAGCTGCGCGGTGCTTACAACAAAATGGTGCACTTGTCGCCCGAGCAGTTGGCGCAAGGCGTCATTTGCGCCTCCGCCGGCAACCATGCGCAGGGGGTGGCGCTGTCGGCCAAAAAGCTGGGCTGCCGCGCCGTCATCGTGATGCCGGTGACCACGCCCAAGGTCAAGATCGATGCGGTGATGGCGCTGGGCGGCGAGGTGGTCTTGCACGGCGACAGCTTTACCGATGCCTTCGGGCGCGCCACCGAGCTGGAAGCGGAGCTGGGCCTCACCTTCGTCCACCCGTTTGATGACCCGGATGTGATCGCCGGTCAAGGCACCATCGCGATGGAGCTGCTGCGCCAGCATCAGGGGCCGATCGACGCCGTGTTCGTGGCCATTGGCGGCGGCGGCTTGATCGCCGGCATCGCCGCTTACATCAAAGCGGTGCGGCCGGAAATCAAAGTAATCGGCGTGCAGACCAAGGATTCCGACGCAATGGTGCGGTCGGTCAAAGCGGGCAAACGCGTGCTGCTGGCCGATGTCGGCCTGTTCTCGGACGGCACTGCCGTCAAGCTGGTCGGCGAGGAAACCTTCCGCGTCACGCGAGCGCTGGTGGACGACTTTTGCGTGGTCGATACCGACGCCGTTTGCGCCGCGATCAAGGACGTGTTCGAGGACACCCGCAGCATCCTGGAGCCGGCCGGTGCCTTGGGCGTGGCGGCCGTCAAGCAATATGTGGCCGAGCATGGCTGCAAGGGGCAAACCTTCATCGCCATCACTTGCGGCGCGAACATGAATTTTGACCGGCTGCGCTTTGTGGCCGAACGCGCCGAAGTGGGCGAGCACCGCGAGGCCTTGTTTGCCGTCACCATCCCGGAGGCGCGCGGCAGCTTCAAGCGCTTTTGCGAATTGCTGGGCCCGCGCAGCGTGACCGAGTTCAATTACCGCATCTCAGACGCCGAAAAAGCCCATATTTTTGTCGGCGTCGCCACGCAAAAACGCGAGGAATCGCTGAAGCTTGCCAAGGCTTTCACCAAGCAGGGCTTCGAGACGGTCGACCTGACCGACAACGAACTGGCCAAGCAGCATTTGCGGCATATGGTCGGCGGGCGCACCGAGCTGGCGCATGACGAGCGGCTGTACCGCTTCATCTTCCCTGAGCGGCCGGGCGCCTTGATGCGCTTTTTGTCCAATATGCACCCGGACTGGAACATCACCCTGTTCCATTACCGCAATCAAGGGGCCGACTACGGCCGCATCCTGGTCGGCCTGCAAGTGCCCAAGGGCAATAACGCAGCGCTGCGCACCTTCCTCAATTCCCTGGGCTATCCCTTCGAGGATGAGACGCAGAACCCGGTCTACCAGCTGTTCTTGCGCTGAGGGTGAGAACTTTTTGCTGCGCGTCCGCCATGCGTCGTTGGTCGGATGCTCATGATCCTCACGTACCCAAAGTACGCTCCGGTCCCTGCGCTCCTCCCGCCTAGCCTGACAGCCGCTCGCTACAAAAGCTCTCACCCTCTGAGCCCCCTGATCCCCCTGCCCCCTGCCCCCTCCGAGCTAAGTCCCGATCAATGACCGCAACGTCGCCGATGCCCGCCCACCAATCGCTGATCTCGCCCACCGCCAACCCGGCATTGGAGACGGCGCTGAGAACGCGGCTCAACGGCGGAGCTGCCATCGCCGGCGGGCTGGGCGAGTTGGAGCCGCTGGCGGTGCGCTTGGGGCTGATTCAAAACACGCTGACGCCACGTTTTCGCGACCCCATGCTGGCTCTTTTTGCGGCCGATCATGGCTTGGTGTTGGACGGCATCGGCACGCAATGGGGGCGCAGCACCCGCGCGCAAGCCGAGTTGGCCCTGCAGAACCGCCTGCCGCTGGCGGTCTTCGCCCGGCTTCAGGGCTTGCAACTGGTGGTGGTGGACTGCGGCATTGCCGAAGCGTTGCCGCCCCAGGCCAAGTTGCTGGCCCGCAAGATTGCCCACGGCACGCGCAATTCACGCGTGGGCCCGGCCATGACGCTGGAGCAAGCCCATGCCGGGGTGCGCTCGGGCATGGAGATCGCCGAGCACATGACGGGCAACGTGCTCGCCTGCGCGGGCCTGGGCCTGGGCTCGGCGGAGAGTGCGGCGCTGGTACTGTCTCGCTTGATGGAATGCCCGGTACGCGATTTCGTCGTCGCCGGCCCGGACATGCCTCCGGACGAACTCACCCACTTGCTCAATGTGCTCCACAGCGCGCAGGCCAAACACAGCGACGTGACCGATCCGATGGAGGTGCTGGCCACCTTTGGCGGCTTCGAGATCGCGGTGATGGCGGGGGCCATGCTGGTCGCGGCATCCAAGCGCTGCTTGATCATCGTGGACGGCATGACCGCTTGCGCCGCGCTGAAGCTGGCCGCCAGAATCGCCGCGCCGGTCACCGATTACGCGGTTTTTTGCCGCAGCCATGGGCATCGCGGGCTCGACGAAGCGCTGGCGCTATTCCACGCGGCAGCCTTGCTGGAGTTGGGTTTGGACAGCGCAGACGGCACCGGTGCGGCCTTGGCCTGGCCGATGATTCGCAGCGCGGCCGCTTTGTTGACCGACCTGCCCGACTTGGTTTGAGCCCGTCGGTCGCTGAACGCGCTCAGCAATCAACGGTTAGCAGGCGGCCCGCCTGGCCCACCGACGGGCGGCGCCGGTAACTGAGCAGGAGCTTGGGCGGCGACGGGCAAACCGGTCGGCGGGTTGCCGCCCAACACCGTCTGCGACAGCGGCGCTGGCAATAGGGCACCGGTGGCGGCAATCGCCGGGGCTTCCATTTGCAGGCTCAGGCTGACCACGCCACCACGGCCCAAGCTGACCGAGCGCGCCTCGACGGCCAGCAACTGCAGATCGGTGTCCACCAAAGCGCCGACCCGCACCGTGCGCGCCACGCCATCGACCGCGATCAGCGCCACGCCCTCGCCGGCTGCGCCACGGGGCCGGCCTGCGCTTGTCAGGTTGGAGGTCAAGTTGGGTGCGACCACGCCGAGCAATTTGAAGCGACTCTCGACCGGCGGCGCTGCGGCGGTTGCCGCCAAGGTTGCCGCCCCGAACAAACGGGTCAGATCGGCCTGCCCGCTGCGCTGCTCGGCAGCGGGCAGCGCTTGAGACGGGGTCGCCAAGGGCTTGGCGAGCAAATGCACCAGCCAATAAGCCGCACTGAAGGCCAGCAGCCCCCACACCAGAAAAGCCATCAATCGAGCAAGCATCGGCCGATTATGATTCAAGCGCTGCGGGCTATTGAAGCGCCGCAGTGCTGCGCCACAACGCCGGACCCTCTCCCATGCCTCTGCCAAGCTTTTTGTCATCCTCCCGTGTTCGAACTTCTGCAGGCCTTCGTCGGGGCTTGGCGCGGGGTTTCACCCTGATCGAGCTGTTGGTCGTGCTGGTCATCATCGGCGTGCTTGCCGCGCTGGTCGTGCCCAATGTGCTGGACCGCGCCGAAGACGCCCGCGTCACGGCGGCTCGCACCGACGTCAACAACCTGATGCAGGCGCTCAAGCTCTACAAGCTCGACAACCAGCGCTACCCCAGCGCCGAACAGAACCTAGACGCGCTGGTGCGCAAGCCGACCGCCGGCTCGCCGCCGCCCAACTGGAAACCCTATGTCGAGAAGCTGCCGAACGACCCCTGGGGTCGGCCCTACCAATACGCCAACCCGGGCGTGAAGGGCGAGATCGATGTCTACAGCTTTGGTGCCGACGGCCGCGCGGGCGGCGAAGGCCGGGATGCCGATATTGGCTCTTGGCAATAAGCGGCTCGCTATGTCGGGCAGCTCGCTCGGCCGCTCTGGGCACAGTCACTCTGGCTTCACGCTGATCGAACTGCTGGTGGTGGTGGCCCTGATCGCCATCGCCACGGCCACCGTCAGTCTGTCGCTGCGCGACCCCGCTGCGGCCCAGCTGGAGCGCGAAGCCGAACGGCTGGCCGCGCTGTTCGAGACCGCCCGCGCCGAGAGCCGCGCCGCCGGCATCAGCGTGCAATGGGCACCGGTGCGCGACAGCAACAACCCGGCCGGTGATCAATTCCGCTTTCAAGGCCTGCCGGAGCGCATCAAGCTGCCCAGCCGCTGGCTGGGTGAGCCGGTGGCGGTGGAAATTGCCGGCGCGCAAGTCGTGCGCTTGGGACCCGAGCCCCTGATCGGCGCGCAAAAACTGCAGCTTCAGCTCGGTTCGCAGCGCTTGGTGATGGCCACCGACGGCCTCTCCGCCTTCGAGATCAACCCGGCCGCTGCGCCATGACTGGCGCGGTTCAGCGCGCACGCGGCTTCACGCTGATCGAAGTGCTGGTCGCCCTGGTCATCGTGGCCATCGCCCTGACGGCCGGCGTCAAGGCCGCCGGTGCGCTGACCAATAACGCGAACCGGCTGCGCACGGTCAGCGCAGCGCAGTGGTGTGCGGAGAATCAATTGACCGAACTGCGCTTGTCCAAGCAGTTCCCCGGCGTGGGTGACTCCGAGTTCAGCTGCGAGCAATTGGGGCAGACCTACCGCGGCCGTCTCGTCGTGCGGCCCACACCGAACCCGAACTTCCGCCGCGTCGATGCGTCGGTCCGGGACAGCGATGACGTGCCGCAACTGAGCCTCTCCACCATCATGGGCCGGTACTGATGAAGTATTCACGGAGGCGCTCGTCGGGCTTCACCCTGATCGAGGTGCTGGTTGCGCTGGTCGTGATGGCGACGATGGCCATCGTGTCGTGGCGCGGGCTGGATGCGCTGTTGAAGACGCGGGACATTGCGCAAACCCACCTCGACCAGAGCGCGCGGCTGCAAACCGTCATGGCGCAATGGGAGCAAGACCTGCGCTCGATTCAGGACAGCGGTGTGGTTGATCCGCTCAGCTTTGACGGCGGTAGCCTGCGCATCACCCGGCAACAGCCGCTGGGCTTGCAGGTGGTCAGCTGGAGCGTGCGCAATGGCCGGCTGTACCGCTGGGAGAGCGCGCCGGTGCGGACGGTAGCGGCGCTGGAAGAAAACGTTCTGCGCGGCCAGCAACAGTTGTCGCAGGAAAGCCAGCAACTGCGCGCGCTCGAAGGCGTCAGCGGCTGGCAGCTCTATTGCTACCGGGGCAACAGCTGGAGCAACTGTTTGTCGAGCGCCGACGTCGTCAGCGCCCCCCCGCCGGCCGCCGCTGCGTCGGGGGCGATGGGTGCCGTCATCGTCGTGGGCCCGCAACGCGCAGCCTTGCCGACCGGCGTGCGCATGGTCTTGCAGTTTGAAGCCGGCAGCGGTTTTGGCGGGCCGTTGACGCGCCAGATCGTGCTGGGGCCGACATGAGGCCCACAGCAGCGCAGGGTCAGCCACCCAGCCGCCAACAAGGTGCAGCCTTGCTGACCGCCATGATCATCGTCACCCTGGTGGCCAGCTTGGCGTCGGCGATGGTCTGGCGCCAATACCGGGCGGTGCAAATCGAGGCGGCCGAACGGGCCCGGGCTCAGGCCACCTGGATCTTGCAAGGCAGCCTGGACTGGGCGCGCTTGATTCTGCGCGAAGACGCGCGCGCCAACTTGAGCGAGCCGGTCGATCACTTGGGCGAGGTCTGGGCGGTGCCGCTGGCCGAAGCTAGGCTTTCGACCTTTCTGGCCGCCGACAAAAGCGATGCCGACGCCGGCCCGGAGGCTTTTTTGTCGGGTGGCTTGAAAGACGCTCAAGCCCAGTACAACCTGCGCAACCTGCTCGGCGGCACCCTGGTGCCGCCGCTGGAGCAGCGCGTGCTGGAGCGTCTGTGCGAGAGCGCGGCAGTGCCGCCGGGCACGGCCGCCTTGCTGATCGCCGGGCTGCGCAGCGCTTTCGACACGGCCGCGTCGGCCACTGCGACCACCACCAACACCAGCACCCCGTTGCAACCGAAGAACATCGATCAACTGGCATGGCTGGGGTTGACGGCCGACACGATAGAGCGGCTGCGGCCACTGCTCGTCTTGCTGCCCGCTGCCACGCCGGTCAACCTGAACACCGCACCGCGTGAGGTGATTGCGGCGCTGTTTGACGGCATGGACCTGGCGTCGGCCGAGCGGCTGGTGCAAGCACGCTTGGCCAAGCCGTTGCGCACCGTGCAGGAAACCAAGGACTACTTTCCGCCAGCGGTGACGGTCAGCTCGGAGCGCGCCAGCGTGGCTTCCTCCTACTTCTGGGTCAGCGGCCGGCTGCGGCTGGACGAGCGCGTGCTGGAGGAGCGTTCGCTGGTGCAGCGGCGTGGCTTGGAGATGCTGGTGCTCGACCGGCAGCGGGTGAATCAGGTGCTGGAGATCAAACGTTAACAATTCTGCGGTCCAATGCTGTGAGAGCTGTACAAATAGGCGCTCTAAGTCCTTGATTTCAGGCATTTCAAAATATCGTGCCCCCTAGAATGGCCCAGCACAACCCGCCTCCATGAGTACTCTGCTTCTCTTTTTGCCTGCCCGCAATCGCTTGCGTGCCCAAGGCCGTAGCACCCAAACCGCTGAAGGCCTGCGGGGCTTGGCTGTTGCCGTGGCCGAAGTCACTCACAAGTTCGCTTATTTGCTGACGACCGACGGCGTGACCATCAGCGCCGAAGGCATGCGCAGCGCGGCCCAACTGCCGCATGCGGACAACGTGATCGCCATTCCAGCCGAAGCGGATGTGTCCTGGCAGCGAGTGACCTTGCCGCGCGCCGGGCGACAAATGCGCTCCGCCCTGGTCGGCATGCTGGAAGAAACACTGCTCGACGACCCCGAAGGCCTGCACTTCGCCATCGAACCGGAAACCGCCGGCGGAGACAAAGCCTGGGTGGCCGTCACCGCGCGCGCCTGGCTGCTGCAGCACCTGACGCAATTGGAAACCGCGCAGGTGTTTGTCGATCGCGTCGTGCCGCTGGCTTGGCCCGATGCCCCGCCGCGCGGCTATTTTTACGACACCGGCAACCCGGCCAGCCCGATCGGCCTGCGCTGGAGCCACCCGGAAGGCGTGACCAATCTGCCGTTGGAAGGCAATTTGTCGCGCCAACTTTTCCCCCCGACGCTGGTGCAAAACACCCAGTGGAGCGCGGCGGCGGCGGTGGCCGAGCAAGCCGAACACTGGTTGGGCACGGCGGTGACGGTGCTGTCGCCGGCCCAGCGGGCGCTGGCGGTGCTGGACAGCCCCTGGAACTTTCGCCAATTCGAGCTGGCCCCGCGCACCCGCGGAATCCGGGCGGTGCGCGACCTGTATCGCGGCCTGATGCGGCGCAACTGGCGGCCGGTGCGCTACGGGCTGGCCGGTTTGGCCGTGGTGCAGGTGCTGGGCTTGAATCTGTATGCCTGGCAGCTGAACCAGCAATTGCAAACCCGCCGTGCCGAGCTGAACCAGACGCTGACCAGCAGTTTTCCGCAGGTGCGGGCCATCCTGGACGCGCCGGTGCAAATGCAGCGCGAAACCGAAAGCCTGCGCGCTAGCGCCGGCAAAGCGAGCGAGCAAGACCTGGAATCGCTGCTGGCCGCCGCCGCCACCGCCTGGCCGGCCGAGCGCGGCCCGGTCGACGCGCTGTCCTTTGAAACCGGCCGCTTGGTGCTCTCCGGGGCCGGCTGGAGCGACGCTCAAATTCAACAATTCCGCAGCCAGTTGCGCAGCGAAGGCTGGCAACTCGACGTCAGCGAAGGCCGCTTGACGCTCAGCCGCGCGCCGCGCCTGCTGGCCAGCAACGGCCGCTAACGGCAGCCAACGGTCGATCACAGCCATCTCACCCACAGACATGAATCCAGCCAAGCCCAGACCGTGGCAAGAATTGAAGCGCCAAGCCCTCGCCCGCTGGCACATGCTGGGCGAGCGCGAGCGCACCGCACTCAAATTGGCTGGCTGGGCGCTGGCCCTGCTGCTCGGTTGGTTGATCGCCGTAGCCCCGGGTTTACGGGTACTGAAGCAAACGCCAGCCCAATTGGAGGCGGTGGAATTGCAGTTGCAAGACATGCAGGGTCTGGCCCTGGAAGCGCGCGAGCTGCGCAGCACGCCCACCGTGTCGGCCGCCCAAGCAACGCAAGCGCTGCAAGCCGCCAGTGACCATCTGGGCCCGGCCGCCCGGCTGACCGTCAACGGCGACCGCGCCGTGCTGACGGTCACCGGCGTGGCGGCGGAAGCGCTGCAAGCCTGGCTGGGCGAGGTGCGCAGCGCGGCGCGCGCGCGCCCGCTGGAGGCCTCGTTGCAGCGCGGCCCGCAAGGCTATTCCGGCACCGTGGTGCTGGGGCTCAGCGGAGCCGCACCATGAGCTGGCGCAACCCCAAAAGCTGGTTCGGCCGGCGCAGCCCGCGCCACGAAGACACGGTGCTGACGCAGTGGCAGGACAGCCGCCAAGTGGAGCCGACCAAACGCGGCCGCAACAGCCCGGCGCTGCGCTGGAGCCTGTTCGGCGGCCTGCTCGGCGGCCTGCTGGCGGCGCTGATTTTTGCGCCGGCCAGCTGGCTGGCGCGCGGCTTGGCCGAAGCCAGCAACGGCCATTTATTGATCACCGACAGCCGTGGCAGCATTTGGTCGGGCAGCGGCGTGCTGGTGCTGACCGGCGGTGCCGACAGCCGCGACGCCAGCGTCTTGCCCGGTCGCCTGCGCTGGTCCATGGGCGTGCAAGGCATGGCCTTGATGTTGCGGGCCAGCCAGGACTGCTGCATCAACGGCGAGCTGCAATTGACGCTGCGCCCCGGTTGGGGCCGCTTCGAGATTGCCATTGCCAGCCATGCCGATTGGCTGGCGCGCTGGCCGGCCGGCTGGTTGGCCGGGCTGGGCACGCCGTGGAACACGCTGCAACTGGGCGGCTCGTTGCGGATGAGCGCGATGGACTTCCGGCTGGAGTGGGTACAGGGCCGCTGGCGGCAATTTGGCCGCCTCGATCTGGACTTGATCAATTTGTCGTCGCGCATTTCCACCCTGGCCCCGCTGGGCAGTTACCGCTTCAGCATTTCAGCCGACGCCAGTGATCCCACCAAGGCCGGCATCAGCAATTTGCAGCTGACCACGCTGGAGGGCGCGTTGCTGCTGTCCGGCCAGGGCAGCCTGAGCGCGGGCAAGGCTCGCTTCAACGGCGAGGCCAGCGCGGCTCCCGGCCGCGAAGCCGCGTTGAACAACCTCCTGAACATCATCGGACGCCGCCAAGGCGCCCGTTCTGTCATTTCGATTGGATGAGCATGAACAAGCGCCCGCACACGACGTCTCCGGGACGAATGGCCGGCCTCGCTGGCCTGACCGGTTTGGCCGCCGCGCTCTTGACTGGCTTGGCCGGCCTGACTGGCGCGGCGCAAGCCCAGCCGCAAGACACCGGCGACCTGCCGCAAACCAACAGCGCCCGCCCGCACAGCCCGGCTTTGAAGTCACGCACGCCGGTGACCTTGAACTTCGTCAACGCCGACATTGAAGC
>CANFYD010000112.1 GCA_947450745.1 Burkholderiales bacterium | reverse complement strand
GTAGCCGACCGTGGCCGCCGTGTTGCCCGCGGCCTACCCGTTGCGGTGCTGTCTCAGCCTCCGCCGAGCACGCGGTACAAGGTGATGCGGTTGCTCTGCTCGGATAAACGCAAGCTGATCGACGCTTGGCGGGCGGCGTAGAGCTGGCGTTGGGCATCGAGCACGGCGAGGTAGCTGCTGGCACCGTTCTTGAACAGCGCGTCGGACAGGGTGTAGCTGCGTTGCGTTGCTTCGGTCAGCGAGCGCTGGGCGTCCAATTGCTCGGCCAGCGTGCTGCGTTCGGCCAACGCGTCGGCCACCTCACGGAACGCTACTTGCAGCGTTTTTTCGTAGTTCGCTACTTCGATGGCCTGTTGCGCTTCGGTCAGTTGCACGTTGGCGCGGCGGCGGCCGCCATCAAAAATCGCCAGATCGATGCGGGGCGCAAAGCTCCAGGCACCGCTGCCGGCGCTGAACAGATCGCCCAGGCTGCTGCTTTGCGTGCCGGCCGCGGCGGTCAGCGTGATGCTGGGGAAGAGGGCGGCGCGGGCGGCCCCGATGTCGGCGTTGGCGGCGCGCAGCAGCCGCTCGGCGGCCAGTACGTCGGGTCGGCGTTGCAAGACCTCGGCCGGCAGCCCGGCGGGCACTTCGACCAGCAGGCTGGCGTCCTCCGTCAACGTGGCCGGCAACAGCGGGTCGGCCAGCGGCGCGCCGACCAGCAGTTCCAGCGCATTGCGGTCGCGCACGGTCTGGCTGGCATAGCGGGCCACTTCAACGCGCGCCGCATCGACGGTCGTCTGCGCCTGCGCCAGCGCCAAGCCTGAGGCACCGCCCAGTGCCTGCGTGCGGCGCGTCAGCTCGTAGGACGCGCGGCTGCTGGTCAGCGTGCTGCGGGCGAGTTCAAGGCGCTGACTGTCGGCAGCCAGTGTCAGCCAGGCGCTGGCCACTTCGGCCACCAGGCCGATCTGGGTGCTGCGGCGATTTTCTTCGACCGCAAAAAAGCTCTGCATCGCGCTCTCGCTGAGCGAGCGCACGCGGCCGAAGAAGTCGAGTTCGTAGGCGGCCAGGCCGAGCTCGATGCCGTATTGCGTGCTGCTGCTGCCGCCACCGGCTACACCGCCCGCAGTGGCCGGGCTGCGCTGGCGGCTGGCGGCTGCGGTGGCACCGATCTCCGGCAAGGCCGCGCTGCGGGTGATGCGGTACTGGGCTCGGGCGCGCTCGATATTCAGCACCGCCACGCGCAGATCGCGGTTGTTCAGCAGCGCCAGTTCCAGCGTGCCGCGCAGCCGGGCGTCGGTGACGAAGGCCCGCCACTCGATGTCCGCCGGAGCGGTGGCTTGGGGGGCGCTGTCTGTGGCAGCGCTGCTCGGCGCCGCGCCGGCCGGCCAGCTTGCGGCCAGCGGGGCGGGTGGCAACACCAGCGTGGGGGCCAAGCTGGCGCAGCCGGTCAGGCAGGCAACGACCAGGGCCGTCAAAGGCGTGCTCAGGCGGCGCATCACAGGCCCTCCGCCGCAGCTGGTGTTACAGCCGCTGTAGCAGCCGGGGCGCTGTCGTTCGAGTGGCCAGCGCGGCGGTTCTTGCGGCGCTCGAAGAAGCCGCGGATCAGGACGTAGAAGATCGGCACAAAGAAGATTCCCAAAAAAGTGGCGGTGAACATGCCGCCGAGCACGCCGACGCCGATCGAGCGGCGGCTGCCGGAACCGGCTCCGGTGCTCAGAGCCAGCGGCAAGACACCAAACATGAAGGCCAGCGAGGTCATCAAGATCGGCCGCAGGCGCTGGCGCACCGATTTCAGCGTGGCCGCGATCAAGTCCATGCCCTGGTCCTGCAGGCTTTTCGCGAACTCGACGATCAGAATCGCGTTCTTTGCCGCCAAGCCCACCGTCGTCAGCAGCCCCACCTGGAAGTAGACATCGTTCGCCTGGCCGGCAAAAGTGCTGGCGATCAGCGCGCCGAGTATGCCCAGCGGCA
Organism: Burkholderiales bacterium; assembly: GCA_947450745.1. Taxonomy (GTDB): domain Bacteria; phylum Pseudomonadota; class Gammaproteobacteria; order Burkholderiales; family Burkholderiaceae_C; genus Paucibacter_A. The sequence goes on along the minus strand of CANFYD010000112.1, from coordinate 7,573 downwards.
CCACCAACATCACCGAGAACGGGATCGACCAGCTTTCATACAGCGCCGCCAGACACAGGAACACGAACAGGATGGAGAGCGCGTAGAACATCGGCGCTTGCCCGCCCGAGAGGCGTTCCTGGTAGGACCTGCCGGCCCATTCGAAGCCAATGCCGGGTGGCAGCTCGCGCATCATCTCCTCGACCAGATTCATTGCCGTGCCCGAGCTGACGCCGGGTGCCGGGTCGCCAATGATTTCGTACGAGGACATGCCGTTGTAGCGCGTCAGCTGCGGTGCGCCCAGCGTCCAGCTGCTGCTGGAGAAGGCCGAAAACGGCACCATCTCGCCGCCGGCATTGCGCACATACCACTGCTTGATGCTTTCGGGCTCGGCGCGGAACTGCGCATCGCCTTGCAAATAGACCTTCTTGACGCGGCCACGGTCGATGAAGTCATTCACATAGTTGCCGCCGATGGCGCTGGACAGCGTGTCGTTGATGTCGCCGGTAGCCAAGCCGAGCGCACCGGCACGGCGGTCGTCGATGCCGATATTGAATTGCGGCGTCTCGTCCAGGTTGTTGCTGCGCACGCGCGACAGTTCCGGATGCTGGTTGGCGAGGGCCAGGAACTGATCGCGAGCCTGTGTCAGCGCCTCGGCACCGAGGCCGCCGACGTCTTGCAATTGCACCGCAAAACCGGCATTGGCACCCAAGCCGCGCACGGCCGGCGGCAGCAGCAAGAAGACCTGCGCGTCGAGCACTTCAGTTTGCAGCTCGCGCGTCATGCGCTGCGCCAACTCGGCGGCACTTTGTCCGGGGCCACTGCGTTCGGACCAATCGGTCAGCCGGATATAGCCGCGGCCGCTGCCCTGGTTGCCGTCCACGCCGGTGATCAGGTTGTAGAAGATCAGGTCCTTTTCTTTGTCGAGGTAGCTCTCCACTTTCATCATGGCGGCTTGCAGCCGCTCGTCGGTGGCACCGGCAGGCATGCGCACCTGGATTTGCAAGGTGCCCTGGTCTTCTTCCGGCAAGAAGGAGGTGGGCATGCGCTGGTACAGCACGGCCATCGCCCCGACCAGCAGCGCATAGACCAGCAAGCTGCGCTTGCTGCGCCGGAGCAGGCCACCGACGCCGCTCTCGTAGCGGCCGGCACTGCGGTCGAAACTGCGGTTGAATGCGGCGAAAAAGCCCGCCAGCCAGCGCCCCGGCGCGGCCAGCAGACCGCTCTTTGGCGTGGCAGTCAGGGCGGCCGTGGCGTCGTGGCCACCGTTGATTGCCGATTTGGGTACGGGCTTGAGCAAGGTGGCGCACAGCGCCGGCGTCAGCGTCAGCGCTACCAGCACCGACAGCACCATGGCCGACACGATGGTGATCGAGAACTGCCGGTAAATCACCCCGGTCGAGCCGCCGAAGAAGGCCATCGGGATGAACACGGCCGACAGCACCAGGGTGATGCCGATCAGCGCACCGGTGATCTCGGTCATCGATTTATGCGTCGCTTCGCGCGGCGACAAGCCTTCCTCGCGCATCAGCCGCTCGACGTTCTCGACCACCACGATGGCATCGTCCACCAACAGTCCGATCGCCAGCACCAGGCCGAACATCGTCAGCGTGTTGATCGAGTAGCCGAACACGGCCAGCACGCCGAAGGTGCCCAACAGCACCACCGGCACCGCAATCGCCGGGATCAGCGTGACCCGCAGGTTCTGCATGAACAAATACATGATCAGCACGACCAGCACCATCGCCTCGATCAAGGTGTAGACCACGCCCTCGATCGACACCTTGACGAACGGCGTGGTGTCGTAGCTGACCACTGCCTCCATGTTCTCGGGGAAGAAGGGCTCCAGCTCGGCCAGCTTGGCGCGCACCGCGTCGGCCGTGCCGACCGCATTGGCGCCGGTGGCCAGAAAGAGCACCAGGCCGGCGGCCGTCTTGCCGTCCAGGCGGGCGCGTGTCGTGTAAGCGTCGCTGCCGAGCTCGACCCGTGCCACGTCGCTGACCAGCACCACCGACCCATCGGCCGCAGCCTTCAAGACCACGGCCCGGAACTGCTCCAGCGTTTGCAATTTGCTGCGGGCGGTGATGGTGGCCGTCAGTTGCTGGCCGGGCGGTGCCGGCAGGGCACCGATCTGGCCGGCCGACACTTCGGTGTTCTGCGCCACCAGGGCGGCGCGCACATCCGAGGGCATCAGGCCATGCTGGTTCAGCTTGGCCGGGTCGAGCCAGATGCGCATCGCATAGCCGGTGCCGTTGACGCGCGAGTCACCGACCCCGTCGATGCGGCTGAACACGTCCAGCATGCTGCTGGCAATGTAGTCACCCAGCTCGGTGCCGGACATCTTGCCGTCCTTGGACGTCAGCGAGATCACCATCAGCAAGTCGGTGCTGGCCTTGGTGACCGAGACGCCCTGGCTCTGCACCGCTTGCGGCAGCTGCGACATCGCCTGCTGCAGCTTGTTCTGCACCTGCATCTGCGCCACGTCGGGGTCGGTACCAGCCTCGAAACTCAGGCGCACGCTGGCGCTGCCGGCCGAATTGCTGGTCGAATCCATCGAGACCAGTCGGTCCAGGCCCTTCAGGCGCTGCTCGATGACTTGCGTGACCGAGTCTTCAATCGTCTTGGCGGAGGCGCCGTTGTAGGTGGCGTTGATCGACACCCGGGTCGGCGCGATGTCCGGGTATTGCTCCAGCGGCAGTTGGACGATGGCCATCGCACCGGCCAGCATGATGACGATGGCAATGACCCAGGCGAAGATCGGGCGGTTGATGAAAAAATGTGCCATGGCTCAGGGCGCTTTCAGCGCGCGGCGGCCAAGGCCGGCGCAGTGATTGCTGCCGCGCCTGAGCCTGAGCCTGATGCGGCGGCGGCTGCCACCGGAGTCGCCTTGACCTGCACCAGGGTACCGACCTTGACGTTTTGCAAGCCCTCGATGATGACCTGCTCACCGGCTTGCAAGCCCTCCGTCACCTGCCAGCGATCCGCGATGGCGCGGCCCACTTTGAGGGTGCGGCGCTCCACCTTGCCGTCTGCGCCGACGATCAGCGCGGACGCCTCACCGGTCGGTGTGCGGGTGATGCCGCGCTGCGGCACCAGCAAGGCGTTTTCCGCCACGCCGGTTTCCAGCAGGGCGCGCACATACATGCCGGGCATCAGCAGGCCGTCCGGGTTGGGGATCAGCGCGCGCAGCGTCACCGCGCCGGTGCTCGGGTTGACGCTGACGCTGCTGAATTGCAACTGCCCCACATGCGGGTAGGCGCTGCCGTCTTCCAGCAGCAGCCGGATCGGCGCTTCGCTGTTGCGCTTCAAGGTGCCGCTGGCCAACTCCTGCTTCAGGCGCAGCAACTCGCCGCTCGACTGCAGCACATCGACCACCAGCGGGTCGAGTTGCTGCACCGTCGTCAGCGCCATCACCTGATTGGCGGTGACCAGCGCACCTGCCGTCACGCTGGACAGAGCGATGCGACCCGAAATCGGCGCCACGATGCGGGTGCGATCCAGGTTGATGCGGCTGGCGTCCATGGCCGCGCGGGCCACCGCCAAGTCGGCCTGTGCCAACTGCAGCTGCGCTTGCGAGTCATCGTTCAACTGTCGGCTGATGGCGTCTATCTTGACCAGCTCCGCATTGCGCTGCGCGGTCACGCGGGCCGCACCGACGGTCGCCTCGGCCTTGGCCACCCCCGCTTGCGCGCTGGCGTGGGCAGCCTGAAAGCTGGCCGGGTCGAGCTGATAGAGCACCTGGCCGGCCTTCACTTGCGCGCCTTCTTCAAACAGGCGGCGCTGCACGATGCCGCCGACTTGCGGGCGAATCTCGGCGATCAAGCGCGCACCGGTGCGGCCCGGCAATTCGGTGGTGATGGTCTGGCGCTGCGGCTCGACCTGGTAGACGCCGACCTGTGGCGGCGCGACGGCAGCGGTCGGCGGCGCGCTCTTGCCGCAGGCGGTCAGCAAGGTGAGCAGGGCAATGACCAGTGGGCCTGTCGCCCGGGTAGGGGAAAGAAATTTGTTCATTGGGATATTTTTGCAAGCGGGTTTACCAGCATAGTGACCGGCAAATGTGGAGAGAGCTTGAAGAGCTGGCCAGCAGCGGGGCTGTGCTTGCCAAGGCAGAAAGGATGGGCGCTAATGACTATCCTTTGAGAATAACAGTGGTCAGCCCACAGCCCTCCGACGATGAAATTGAGCATCACCGCCAAATTGTTTGCCGCCGTTCTGGCCACCGCCATGGTGGTCGCGCTGGCCATGGGCGTGGCCGCTCACGTCAACTTGACGCGTGGCTTCCTCGGTTATTTGAACGAACAGGCGCTGTTGCGGCTCGATGCCGCCGTGCCCGGCGTGACGGCCGGTTACGTGCAGTACGGGGACTGGACCTTCCTGACCCGACAACCCGACCTCTGGTACCGCTTGCTGCGGCCGTTGACGGACGACGGCGGCATCGACACCGCCGTGATTTCGCCCGGTCGGCCGCCGCCGGGCATCTCGGAGCTGACCGGGGCGACGCGCCGCTTCACCTTGTTCAACGCGCAGCGGCAGCGGGTGGCCGGCTTCGAACTGCCCTCGCCGCAAGGCGTCGAGCGGGCCATCAGCGTCGATGGCCGTATCGTCGGCTGGCTGGCCATGGCTCCGTTTCAAAGCGTCAGCTCGGCCGCCGAGCGGCGCTTCGAGGCCGCGCAGACGCGCGCCAGCTGGGCCGTCGGGCTCGGCGCGCTGCTGCTGGCCGCCGCGATTGCGCTGTGGGCCTCGCGCACGCTGCTGATGCCGGTGCGCCGGGTCGCGGCCGCCACCCATCGCTTGGCTGCCGGCGATTACGAAACACGTGTCAACGAGGCCTCGCGCGACGAAGTCGGCCAGCTTTCGCTGGACTTCAACCGGCTGGCCTACACCCTGCAGCGCAACGAGCAGATGCGGCGCGAGTTCATGGCCGATCTGTCGCACGAGTTGCGCACGCCGCTGGGCGTGCTGCACGGCGAGCTGGAGGCGATCGAGGACGGTGTGCGTCGGCTCGACGCGCAAACGCTGCGTTCGCTGCAATCCGAGGTGGCAACGCTGAACAAGCTGGTCAGCGACCTCTACGACCTGTCGCTGGCCGACGTTGGCGCGCTGGCCTATCGCAAGGTCGATATCGACTTGGCCGAGCCGCTGCGTGCCACCGCCGGCGCTTTTGCCGAGCGCTTGGCGTCCTGCGGCATTCAGCTCGACCTGCGCCTGCCGCCCGGCCCGCTGATGGTGTTTGCCGACGAGCGGCGCTTGCAGCAACTGTTCAACAACTTGCTGGAAAACAGCTGCCGCTACACCGATGCCGGCGGGCGCTTGCGCATCCACGCGCGGGTCGAGGGTCGCAACGTGCTGATCGACCTCCAGGACTCGGCCCCCGGCGTTGCGGACGAGAATTTGGCGCGTGTTTTTGACCGCTTTTTCCGGGTTGAGGGCTCGCGCAACCGCGCCAGCGGCGGTGCCGGCTTGGGCCTGGCGATCTGCAGCCGCATCGTCGAAGCGCACGACGGCAGCATCGCCGGCCGCGCGTCGCCGCTGGGCGGGCTATGGATCGCCATCAGCCTGCCGCATGCAAAGCTTTGACTGTCAGACTCTGGAATTGTGATGAATACGTTCGTGAACCGACCCTTCTTCGTGACCACTTCTACCGCCCACCCCGCCCGCATCCTCGTGGTCGAGGATGAGCCGAAAATGGCGGCCCTGGTCAGCGACTATTTGCGGGCTGCCGGCTACGAGCCACACTGCATTGCCGACGGCCGGGCGGTGGTGGACGCGTTCAAGGCGACGCCTTACGACCTGATCCTGCTTGACCTGATGTTGCCCGGCCGTGACGGCTTCGAGATCTGTCGCGAGCTGCGCAGCTTCAGCGATGTGCCGATCGTGATGCTGACCGCCCGGGTCGAGGAGGCCGAGCGCCTGCTGGGCCTGGACTTGGGGGCCGACGACTACATCTGTAAAACGCCGTTCAGCCCGCGCGAGATCGTGGCCCGCGTCAAGGCAGTGCTGCGTCGCAGCCGCAAGGATGCGGCAGGCAGCGAGGAAGCGTCCAAGCTGGAGGTGGACGAGGACGGTTACCGGGCGCGCTACAACGGTGTGGCGCTCGACCTGACGCCGATCGAGTTCCGTCTGCTGAAGACGCTGGCCGGCACGCCGGGCCGGGTGTTTTCACGCAATGCGCTGCTGGATCAGCTGCATGCCGATCACCGCGCCGTCACCGACCGCGCCGTCGACAGCCACGTCAAGAACCTGCGCCGCAAGCTGGAGCAGGCCGATGCCGGTCAGGAATGCATTCGCTCGATTTACGGTGTGGGCTACCGCTTCGACGCGTAGTCGGACGGTTTCGCGTCGCCCATGAAAAATGCCGCCGGGCTGTTGGCCCGGCGGCATTTTTTATTCAGCAGCGGTCAAGCCTCTGAGCGAGGCTTGACCTTGCAGCCAGTTACGGTTGCTGTTCAAACGGCAGCTTGACCTGAGCCAGATCCTTGCGCGTTTCAACCATCACCAGTGGGCCGTCTTCCGTCTTGGCTGCGGCAGCGCGCTCGCGCGGTGCATGCACCGGTTGGGCTTCGGCCGCCATCGCTTCTTGAGCGGCGCGGATCTTGCTGGCGTCCGAGTTGACCCACTGCAAGCCACTCGACTCGGCCACTGCCGTCAGGGCATCGACCGACAGCACGAAGGCGGGCTCTGCGACCGGCGCAGCAACTGCTGCAAGCACGACCGGAGCAGGCTCGGCTGGCGCAGCGACCTTGGTGCTCACCATGATCATCGGCTCAGCGACAGCCACCGGGGCTGCGGCAGGAGCAGCGGCAACAGCAGCAACAACAGGCTCGACCACCGGCGCAGCAGCGGGTGCAGCCACTGGTTCAGCCGCAGCCGCAGCAACGACAGCAACACTCGCAGCAACATGCAGGGCCGCCGGCGCTTCAGCCGACTCGCTGGCAGGTGCGTCGGCGCTGTCATCACGGCGTTCGCGGCGCACACGGTCGCGGCCACGACGGCGGCCGTCGCGGGCCTGGCCGTCTGCGCTGTCGGCCGCTTCAGCCGTCAGCTCGGTCTCGGCGGGTTTGACCGCTGCGTCGTCGCTGGCGACGGCAGTTGCGTCGGCTTCCGCGCCTTCGGCTGGGCGAATGTCGTCACGGTCGCGACCACCACGGCGGCGGCGGCGGCCGCGAGCGCGGGCTTCTTCGTTGTTGGCGTCGCTGGTCGCGTCCGAGTTGGCGTCGAAATTGGCATCGCCCTGGGCATTGCCCTGAGCGCCAGCGGCTTCCTGCGCTGCTTGCGGTTGAGTCTGCACCGGCGCTTCGACCACCGTGGCTGCTGGCTGGTAAGCCTGCACACCTGCTGTGTCCTGTGCATTCAGTGCGGCTTGTACCGGCAAGGCTGCCGTGGCTGCTGAGGCATCGCTGCGCTCGCCACGCGGACGGCGGCCGTTCTCGCCCCGCTCGGGACGCTCACCGCGCTCACTCCGATCGGCACGTTCAGCACGTTCTGCACGTTCCGGACGGACGTCGCTGCGCTCGGCGCGAACTTCGCCACCCTCGGGCTTGTCGCTGCGCTCTGGCCGGCGGTTGCCGCCACGGTCTGGGCGCTCACCGCGCTC
>CANFYD010000111.1 GCA_947450745.1 Burkholderiales bacterium | reverse complement strand
CCCCGACGAAGCTCAGATCGTCAAGGTAGTAAGTCTTGGCGGCACCGGCCTGCGCGCCGGTCTTGCCGAAGTTGAAGAACACCGACGCCTTGTTGTACAGCGTCGCCACATTCAGCGCGGCGGTGCCGGTGGCCGGGCTGGCGAAGTTGAACGTCAGCGTCTGCCAGCCGGATGCCACGGTGGTGGTGGCTTCGGTTTCAACCGACTTGGTGGAATCGGCCGCACTTTCGACCTTCAAGCGGACGGGGATGCCGGCGTCCGGCGACCAGACGCGCGCCGTCATCTTGGTGTTGGTGGTGCTGAACGGCAGGGTGGCCACGGCCTGGTTGGCGCACACCGACACCGTCGTGCCGGCCCAGGATTCCGCCGTCGCCGATTTGACGACCTTGGCCACCTTGTTGGCGGCATTGGTCGGGTCGGCCACCACGCTGGCGTCCTCGGCGCCGCCAAAGCCGGTCAACGTCGGTGCGGTCGTTTCATCGAAGGTGACGATCTTGCTGGCCAGCACGGCCACCACCGTGTCGTAGGCCTGCGAGCCGCTGGCGGCAGCGCTGTTGCCGTTGCCGGCCGCGTCGCTGACCTTCAAGGCGGCCACGCTGACGGTCAGGGTGCCGGTGGCGTCAGCTTGCGGCGTCACGACCAGGGTGGCCTGCGTGCCGCTGACGCGGGTGAAGGTGCCGGCAGTGCCGCCGGTCACTGTGATGTCCTCGGCAGTGAAGGTGGTGCCGACGTCTTCGCTGAACGTGAAAGTAAAGGTGACCGGGCCGGCCGCTGTGGCACCGGCCTCGCTGTCGGTGACGGTGATCGTCGGAGCCACCGTGTCGGGCGGCGAGGCCGGATCACCACCGCCGCACGCAGACAGCAGCAGCGCTGAGGCCAGCACGCAGGCGGTCAATTGAAAAGGAAGGGGCATGGAACGTGAGGTCATGAACTGTCTCCTGGAAAAATTTGAGTCGTGATCGAGTGAGAGGGCCGCGCTATTTTTTCAACATTCTTGAAAGCGCTTTCATTAAAGAATACGGTTTGACCGAGGGCTTGGCAAGTCGTCGTTCATCGTGGATTTCCCTCGGTCGTTGCAGATTGGCCGCAGGCCGTGGCCAGCCTGAACCGAAGCCCTAAAACCCGGCCCGCAAGCCCAGCGTGAACATCGACAAGCGGCTGCCGAAATTGCCGGAGGTGCTGCTGTTGTAAGTGACCGGAAGGTCTTGAAAAAACAAATTGCTGCTCAGCTCGGCGCGCGTGAATAACTCCATATGGGCCTGGACTCGATAGGCCGCTTCCAGCGTGACGGTCTGATTGGTTTTGTGCACCGGATCACCACGCGCCGCCAAGATGCCGTCCACTGCATCGCGCCGCACGGTGTGGAACAAATAGCCGCCCTGCAAGGTCCAGGGTCCGCTGTGCCAACCGACATTCACGCCGGCCTGCAAGAAGCTGCCCTTCCAGGCAATTTCGTTCGCGACGTCCACGCCGTAATCGCCGCTGCTGTCGTAGAACTGCTGGATCACACCGCCACCGTCGGCACCGGCGCTGCAAGGCTGAGCCAGCGTGCCAAAGATGTCGTTGCCGTTGAAGCTGAGCCGGTAGTTGCAGCCGTTGCGCGTGGTGGTGGCCGCCAACCCGGCATAGGCCAGCCGGATGCGCCCGGCACCCACGGCAGCGCTGAGGTCCACAGCGGGGCTCAAGCGCCACGTCGCGATCAGGTCGGCCTGCACTTGCTGGTCGGACGGGCGGGTCACCGTCACCGTGTTGAGCACCGCCCCGGTCACCCGCAACGGTGTGGTCGTTTCGGTCAGCTTTGCCTGGTTGCCCCAGGCGGACAGACGCAAGGCCAAGGCCGGGCGCGCGGCCCAGACTGCCCCCCAAGCCGCCGCAGCGGCTGGGTCGGCCCCAGCCGTGGGCGCGGCGTCGGCCCAACGATACAAGCCCGAGACACGCCAGCCGCGATAGTGATAAGTGTCCGCATCGCTACGCACTTGCCGCCGCCAAGCGCTGCCGGACAACCACAGCTGATCGGTGACGCGGTAAGCCGCGACGACTAGCTCGCCCTGATAGTCGCCGTTGGCATTGCGCGTCTGGCCGGCACCGCTCGCGTCAGCCGCCGCGCCGCCAAAGTCCAAGCGCCGGTTCAAGCGATCGACAGCCAACTCGAACTGGGCCGTGCTCCCGACCGCGCGCTCCGGCGTCGCAGTCAACAGGGTGTCGAGCGGAGCCGCTTGGACCGACGCTGTGCCCTGCATCAGCATCAGCATCAGCACCGCAGCCCGCACGGCCAGCACCCTAGCTGCAGGCTGAGCGGCGCAGCGAGATGACAGCAAGCGGCCCACCTCAATCGACCAGGGTGATGGTGCCGGACAGGCCCAGGCCGGTCACCGACTTGCTGGCCGCCACGCCGCCGCTGCTGTCCAGCGCGGTCGGCACCACGACGGTGACGGCTGGCAGTTCGCTGCCATCGGCGCGGCGCAGTGGCAGGCCGGTCAGCACCAGCGACACCTTGTACTTGCCGCGCAAGCTGTAGATGCCGGTGAAGTCATTGCTGACCTTGTTGATGGCGTAGTTGACGACGTTGCCGAGCAGAATCGAATTGCTGCTGCCGGCCGCCGTCCGCAAGGTGTTGGTGACACCCGCCACGCTGCTGGAAAAGTCGATCACCGCTTTTTTCTTGCCGTCGCTGCTGACACCGTAAACCATCGCCTTGGACAAGCTGGGCACGCTCACTTCCAGGCCGTTGGCCGTCTTCTTGATGCTGACGTTGTCCAGGTAGGCCTGCACCTCGCCCTTGCCGGTGGCCGTGGTCTCGGTAATGCTGACCGCCGCCGTCAGCTTCAGGTCGGTTGCGATCGCATAGCTGCCCACCTCGGCCAGCGTGACGCGCAAAGTCATCGTGGCGGGCAGCGGCCAGGCGACGGCAATGCCGGCATCCGACTGGAACTGGCTCATCGAGTAGCTGCTGCTGATGGCGCCGTTGACCAAGCTGATGCTGTCGGCCACCACCGCCAGGTAGTCGGTCGGTGCGGGTGCGGGTGCGGGCGTCGGCGTCGGCGTCGGTGTCGGTGTCGGTGTCGGGGCCGGGCTGGGAGTCGCGCTGGCTGCGGGGTAGCTCAGGTCGTCGAAGTAATAGGTTTTGCCGGTGCCAGCCGTGCCGAAGTTGAAGAAGACCGACGCCTTGTTGTAGACGGTCGCCAGGTTGAACGCTGCGGTGCCCGCTGCCGGGCTGGCGAAGTTGAAGCTCAGGGTCTGCCAAGCGCCGGCCACCGTGGTGAGCGCCTCGACCTCGACCGTTTTGGTGTTGTCGGACGCACTCTCCAGCTTCAAGCGCACGGGGATGCCGGCATCCGGCGACCAGACCCGCAGCGTCAACGTGGTGGCGCTGGCGGTGAAGGGGACGGTGGCGATGGACTGATTGGCACCGGTGGACACCGTCGTGCCGGCCCACACCTCGGAGCCCGCCGCTTTCACCACCTTGCCGACCTTGTTCGTGCCGCCGCTCGGGTCAGCGCTGACGCTGGCGTTCTCGGCTCCGCCAAAACCGGTCAGCGTCGGGGCGGTGCTTTCCTCGAAGTTGACCAAGGCGGTGCCCGTACTGGGAGTTGGCGTTGGCGTTGGCGTTGGCGTTGGCGTTGGCGTTGGCGTCGGCGTTGGAGTGGGAGTAGGAGCAGGTGTGGGCGCAGGTGTTGAGCCGGACGCCACGGTAGTGGCCAGCGTGGTGGCCAGGGCCTGGGTGGCCGAGGTCGGTGCGCCGGTCAGCTCAGCGGCCTTGGCCACCACAAAGGCGGCAATCGTCGTCTCGCTTTGGCGCAGCGTCGTGACGGCGGTCAAGTCGGCGTCGCTGGCTTTCAGCAGCGCTTCGGCTTGCACCTTCAAGGCGCCCGCCGTCACCACGCCGAGCGACTCCGCATTCACTGCGGCCACGGCGGCCTTGACCGCCGGGCTGACCAGCGCCGACTGCCCCACTCGGGCAGCCGCCGCTTGCACCAGCTTGGCCAGCAAGGTGGAATCCACCGTGCTGCCGCTGTTCAGCTGCCCGCCCCCTTTCAGCAAAATAGCGAAGGCCATGTTGACCTCGGCGTAGATCGGTCTGAGCTCGGTGTCGCTGGTCGAGCTGCCCAAGCCGGCAAACACCTCGCTGACCTTTTGCACCAGCTGCTGCATCGCCACCGATTTCTTGAGCAGGTCGGCGTTGACCAGCACGCCGCCGGTCAGCAGCGCCGGGTCGGTGGTCAGCACATCGGTGCTGGCCGGCAAACCCATCGCCGTGTTGATCTGCGCTTGCGTCATCCCCGCCACCAGCAAGGTGGTCAGCGGCGTCACCAGCGCCGCCCCGGCCGGTGCCTGCAAGCGGCCCTTGAACGGCAAACGGGTGTCGGCATTGGTGCCGCCGGTCAACACCAGGCCTGTCGTGCAGGCAGTGGCGAAGGTGAAGCGGCCGACTGAATCGGTGCTCACGCTGACTTCACCGCTGTCCGCCAGGCCGTTGCCATTGCTGTCGCACAACACGCTGGCACCGATCAGATAGCCGTCCACGCCCAGGCCGGTGCTGGCTTGCGGTGCCGGCGTGGGTGCAGGAGCGGGTGCCGGTGTGGGCGTGGCCGAGCCGGGAGGTGCTTCGGCCGAACCCCCTCCGCAAGCGCTCAGCAAAAGCGCAGTCGTCACGGCCGCAGCAGCTGCGGCAACAGGGGTCAGGCGATGAAGAAGTGCCAGCATGATGATGAATTCCCGAAGTGAACGTGAGAACGTGAATGGAGTGCAGTGACGTGACGTGAAAGTTCAGTGGCTGCGGGCCAGCTTGCCCGGGGCCACTTCCAGCGTTTTTCCGTCGCTGAAGCGCACGCTGATGGCGGCCGGCGTGGCGTTGTAGGCCAGATAGGTCTTGCGGCCGTCGGCGCGCCGGAACACCGAATACAGCGTGGTGTCGGCCCGCACGGAGAAGTCGGGCGTGCCCATCTCCTCCAGGCTGAGCATCCAGTGCAAGGCATGCGAGCGGGTATCACCGAGCTCGAACGAGCCCCAGCGCTCCCACTGCGCCAACCCCTGCGCCGGGTCGGACAAGGCCAGGTACTGGGCAAAAATATCCTGCCAGATGTCGGGCGGGTCGGCCCGCTTGCCGCCGCGTGCGGCGTGGCTGGCCATCTCCGGCTTCAGCGCATCGACATTGCGCTTCACATAGGCCGGATCGCGCCCCAGATAGGTCGAGGCGGTGGTGATGGGCAGCAGGTTGATGCCCTTGATCTGGCGCGGCTCGTCGGTCCACCAGGTGTTGTGGGCGTACTTGCCGCCGAACAACATGCTGACCTCGACGTTTTTGTACTCGAGCGCCAGCACCTGGCCGTGGATGTCGAACCAGTAATGGTTGATCGCGTCGATCTCGGTCGTGTACAGATACAGGCCCAGGTCACGCAAGTCCTTGCGGCCGGTGATCTCGCCCCACAGGATCAGACCGGCCCAGGCGTTGATGGCTTCGGACGAGGATTCCTGGTTGTTGCCGAACGGCCCCAGTCCAACGCCCGAGGCCCAGGAATGGCCCTCGTACGGATCGAAATTGCGCAGAAACGGAAAGTCGGCCCGGCCGCGCTGCGGGGTGGCGATGTCGGCAATCAGCAAATCCACCATGCCGCCCCATTGCGAGGTGGACGCCCAGGCCGGGTCGCGCAGCGCGATGTCCGCCATCGCCCGGATCCAGTAGCCGTAATGGAAGTGGTGGTCGTTCATCTGCTCGATGGAGAAATACTCCTCCGGGTAAGCCACCACCGTGCCCAGCGCCTTGTCGTAATGGAAATAGGTCTTGCTGCTGTCGCCCGAGAACCAGTCCTCGATGCGTTTCTGGCTCAGCTTGAGCAACTTGTCACGGCCGTCCAAATCGCCCTGCTGCTCCACCACATTCATCAACTGGGTGATGCGCTGCAAGCCCTTGCCCTGCCAATACGCACCGGTGCCGATCTCCAGCATCATGCGGCGCGCGTTGCGCTGATCGGTCTTCATCAGGTCAGCCAATTCCGCCTTGCGCGGCGACTCGGTCACGCCGGGCCAGAACGGCACAAAGCCGGTGTAGGCCTGGGTGGTCTTGAACTCTGCCGCAGCCAGCAGGCGGATCTTGCCGCGCACCGTGTCGAAAGCTGGGCCGAGCTTGGCCTGCAGCGCCTCGTTCTTGAACCATTGGTGCGGATAGAGGCCCAGCAGCGGGCCGTTGTCCGGCCCTTCCATCACGCGGCTGCTGGCCTTGAAGGTGGTCTCCACCTGGCTGGCGGCGGCGTCAAAGCGCCACTCGACGCGGGTGTCTTGCAAGAAGGCATAGGCATGGCGGGTCAGCAGCGCCAGGGTTTCGGGCCTGTCGTCCGGCAAGGCGGCGGCCGACAAATAGCCGGACCCGGCCGGCAACCGACCCAACCACTCGGTCGGCGACACCTGCTCCCAACGCACGCCGGTCGGGCCGAACAGGGCGTAGCGCTTACCTTTGACCTGCAAGGCCAGCACGCGAGCATCGGCCGGCACGGCGATCCGCTCGGCGGCCGCCGGCAACTTCAAGCGCACATCACCGCGCGAAATCTGCAAGCTGGCGTAGGGACTGCCATGCGCCACAGTCACCAGCATCTGGTCCGCGCCCTGCCCCATGGCGATGTCGATGGCCCAGTCGCTGGCCTTGGCCAACTTGGGCGTGCCGAGCGCGAAATCAGCCGGCGAGATGACCAGCGGATCGGTGTGCGGGTAATGGATTTCCACATCCCGGCGCTCGGTCGGCAGCACCAATTTGCTCGGCAGCGCCAGCTCGAAGCCGGCCGGCGTCGCTTGGAAGGTCAGCGGCTGGGCGTAGATCACCTCTGGCTTGGGGTTGAAGATCAGCGACGAATACCACTGGTTGGTCGGCGCGGCCGTCTTCAGCAGCGCGTCGCTGCGCAGCGGTGCCGCCGGCACGACGCGGTCGCCGCCCTTGGGGCTCAGAAAATAAGTGGCTGCGCCCTGTTTGACCGGTTGCGCTGCGGCCGTGGCGGCCAGCAACAGCCCTGTCAAACCCAGCCAGCCGAGGACGCCGCAGCGTTGCATGAAATTCATCGATGTCTCCTGTGCGGCCTGTTTGACGTGCTGTTTGACGCGTTGTTTGCGCCGCTGATCGTCATCATATTGAAAGCGCTTTCATAAACATCCCAGGTTTACCCGGAGTGCGTTCTCCAGACCACATAACCCGCTGAAACAGCATGCCTTACCGGGGTAGTCGCGGCACCACGCGGGAAAACACGGGGGTGATGTCGGTTGACGAAGAGCGGCCCTGCTCGTACGCTATGAAAGCGCTTTCAATCACCGGCAGACTTAAAACAATGAACATCGACAACCCCCTTCGTGCCGCCCCTCGCCCGTCCCGCACCCAGCTTGCACGGCTCAGCAGCATCGGCCGCGCGGTGGCCCTGGCCCTTGGCAGCCTGACGGTGAGCGGTGCCAGCCACGCCATCGATTACGGTCCGTTCAGCCTGACCGGTTTTGCCAAGGCCGAAGTGCAAAGCGGCAGCAACCACTGCGTCGATTGCCAACGCTTCCCCGCAGAAGACAAGCAGCGCTTCTGGGCCGATGAGTTGGTGGTGGGCAAGGCTTACGGCACCGAAACCACCCATGTCACGCTGGCCCAGCCCTATCTCGGCCTGAAGTTCGACCTGCCCAACGGCTTGAAGGTGGCCGGCTTGCTGAGCCAGCGCTGGCGCGACGGCAAGGTCGACATCCCCGGCTGGTGGTACGAAAAGAACATCGCGCTCAGCCACGAGGACTACGGCAGCTTGCGCATCGGTGCGATGACCTCGCGCGCTTGGAGCGTGGCCGATTACCCCTACGGCACCAATGTCGGCCTGGCCGATCAATGGGGTAGCAGCGGCGCAGCCTACGGCCTGCTGGGCAGCGCCGCGCGCTACACCTCGCGCCAACTCGACGTGCTGGACGGCGACCTGACGCTGGAGGCAACCTACGATCAGGGCCCGTCCGGTTGGTCGCGCAACAAGCCCCGCTTCTGGGAGTTCTACGCCCAGTACCACCGCGGCGACCTGGTGGTCGATGCGATGTATCAGGACACCCGCAACGGCCAACCGGTCAGTTGGTCGCATGCGCCGTTCGGGGGCTTGACGCCCTTCCCCGCCGATGACGCCAAGCTGGGCGGCTCCGGCCAGAGCATGGCGATGGCGATGGCTCGCTACCAAGTCACGTCGCAGATCGAAGTCTCCGGTGGCCTGCGCCGCAACCGCTGGAGCGGCGCTTATGCGGTCATCACCGTGCCCGGCGCGTCGGCGCAGTGGAACACCATGTTCAATGTGGACTGGAACGGCAGCTTGAACGGCGTCGCCAACCCAGGCTACCCGGCCACCTCCATCGACGTGATGCTGGGCCTGCGCTACCGCTTCGGCAACTGGGTCGCCTCCACCGGCATGATGCATTTGGGCCAGGCCAGCACCGACAACCCGAGCGAGCGCGGACAGAGCAATTCGGCCACCTTCAACACGGTCGGCCTGAACTACCAATTCAACAACGGCTTCCAGCTCTACGGCTTTGCCGGGCTGGTGAACTACGGCCGACTCGGCCTGTCACCGCTGTCGATGCCGGGTAATTCGGCCTTCACCAATGTCGACTCCCGGGTCACGAAAAACGGCAACTGGGTCGGCTTCGGTGCCGTGTACTCGTTCTGACCCGCCAGCAAGAGATCAAGCCATGACATGCAATTCTTTGAAATTTACCCATTCCCTCGCCCTGCTGAAGTCTGCGGGACCTTGGGTCAACGGCGCTCGCACCTTGGTACTAGGTCTGGGCTTGGCCGGCTTGCTCGCAGCCTGCGGCGGCGGCGGCACGGTGCCGGCCACCGGCGTGCAATTGCGCCCACTGAGCGCCGAGTTCGCGAGCCGCAAGGCCGTCTCCTACTCGCCGTTCCGGAGTGCCAACCGCGACACCGAGACCGTCACCGCCGCCATGGTCGAGCAAGACCTGCGGCTGCTGGTGAGCGGCGGCTTCCGGATGATCCGGCTGTTCGACAGTTCGGACAATGTGTCCAAGCTGACGCTGCAAGTGATCAAGGCCAACAGCCTGGACATCAAGGTCATGCTCGGCGCCTACATCTTGAGCGAAAGCGCCAGCGGCTTGTCGGCCACGCAGAAGGCCGCCAACCAGACCTTCAACCGGGCCGAAACCAGCCGCGCGGTAGCACTGGCGCAGCAATATCCGGACATCGTGCTGGCCGTCAGCGTCGGCAACGAGACGATGGTCAGCTGGTCTTTCGTGCCGACCGAGCCTGCCCTGATGGCGGCCTATTTGAAGTCGGTACGCGGCCAAGTGACGCAGCCGGTCACCACCGATGACGATCGCGGTTTTTACACCAGCGCCCCCAAGTTGATCACCGACCAGCTCGACTTCGTCTCGGTCCACATCTACCCACTGGCCGAAACCATTCCGCCGGCCGTCGCCAGCTGGGATTGGCAGCAGCAGGCCAGCCCTGAAGCCAGCCGCGCCACCGCCATGATGGATGCGGCCATCGCGGCCGCCAAAGTGCATTTTGTCGATGT
>CANFYD010000110.1 GCA_947450745.1 Burkholderiales bacterium | reverse complement strand
TGGGATTTCTGTTTGCGCCGCCAAGCCGCGCAGCCGGTGCAGCCACAGCTCATCGCCCAATTCACGCAGCAGCTCCACACCGATCCAGGCGCGGCCGGAAAAATGCTGCAGCAACCAGCGCGCTTGTTGCAGCAGCAGCGCCTCGTCGGACGAGCGCAGTGGCAGCCAGATCAGCAGGCAATCGGCCAGTGCGGCGGCGTTGATTTGCGAGCGGATCAACCGGTAACTGCCTTTTTCTGAACTGCGCCTCAGCTGAGTGATGAACTGGCACAAGTTGCCATAGCCGTTCAAGTTGCGCGCCAGCACGATGAGTTTGAACAGGGGCTCGTTGCTATTTTCCCTGTTGATACTTGCCGCGCTGATCTCACTGCCCACGCTGAACTCCGCACCGAGCAGCAATTGAAGCCCGCACTTTTTGGCCGCCACATGGGCCCGCACCACACCGGCCAGAGAACATTCATCGGTCAAGGCCAGCGCCGTATAACCTTGTGTGTGGGCGCGCTCGACCAGCTCGGCTGGGCTCGAGGCCCCGCGCAAAAAAGAGTAGTTGCTGAGCGCATGCAGCTCGGCGTAATGTGGCAGCTGGTGTGGCAGCTGGTGCGGGCTGTTCATGCAAAAAAGCCGTGTAAAAACCAACCCTGCTCGTCGGCCGACAAGCGCTGCTGAAAAATCCACAGAACCTGCTGCGCGGCGCTGAGTGCGACGAAGTAGTCGCGCTGCACATGGCCGCTCTGTGGCTGGCTGCTGGTCTGCCTGGCGATCAGCTTGCCACTGTTCTCATGGGCATCGGTCTGCCACCAGCCGCCTTCAATCCGCTGCGGCCCGGCCAGCAGTTGCAGTGGCCCTTGGTAGCAGGGCTGGTCGTGACGCAGGCTCAGGCGCAGCGGCGGCGTCAGCAGCCAACTCGGTTGCGGGTAGGCGGACTTGCGGCTTTTTGCTGCCGGGGTGCCCGGCCAAGCCTGCCAGCGCTGCATCGCTTCCGGGCGGTGATCCTCTTGCAATTGGCCGCAGCGCACTTGCTCGGCGCCCAAGCGAGCCGCCAAGCGCTCCAGCAGCTGTGGCAAGGGCTCCCGCGCTTGGTCGGGTGAGGCCGGCAGCAGGCTGAGGCTTTGCGCTTCCAGCGCCAGCACCTCGCCGGCCTGCAAGCTGATTTCACCGACCGGCGCGGCCAGCGTCTGGTGGGCCAAGTGCTCGCCCAGCAAGCGAGCGAGGTGAGGAAAGTCGCGCGTCAAGGTGGCGGTGCGCAGCATCAGTTGCCCGCCGCTGCCGGCGTCCTTGGCCCGCATCGAGTCATGCGCCCAGTGCAGGGTCAACTGCTGGATGCCGGCATGTCGAGCCGCCAGCCAGGCACACAACTGCAGCAGCAGATGGCGGGCGTAATGCAGTAAGGCCTGGGCGTTCTCGATCCGTTGCGGCAGCTCCAGCCGGGCCTGGAATTGCGCCGGCACTTGCAGCCAGTCGTGGGCTTCGGGACTGACGCCGTACGCTTGGTCGAGCGCTTGCAGCAAGGCTTGGCCAAAGCGCTTGCCCACACCGGCACGTGGCAGCCTGCGCACGTCGCCCAGCTGGCGGCAACCCAGGCGCGCCAACATGGCGGCCTGCGCTTGCACGGCCGTCAGCGCTTGCAGCGGCAGGCCGTCCAGCAGGCTGTCCAGCGGGCGCGCAAACCCATCGCTGAGCTGGCAGCGGGCCAGGGCGAGCGCGCCCAGGCTAGTGGGGGCCCAAGCCGCCGCGTGCACAGACAGGCCGGCTTCGGTGGCCCCTCGCAGCAGGCGCGTACGCAGACTGGCCGCACCTCCGAACAAGCGCAGGCTGCTGGCGACTTCCAGCACCACGGCGTCTTCCAGATGGGCAACCCGAGGTGTGAACTGCAGCGCCCACCAAGCCAAGGCCCGCCGTTGCGCGGCCCCCAAAGCCGGCGGCTCGTCAGTGGGTGCGGGCAGGCAGAGCAGGGCGAGCCAGTGCATGGCGTGATGAGGTGTGGACGGGACGAACCGCTGTGGTCTGGGCCGGCTGTGCCGCCGTTGGGCGCTGTGCCGGTACTTGCTTCAGGTTCAGGCTCGGGCTCGGGCTCGCCATGGCCAGCATGCGAGGTGTCAACACCTGTGCCAACTCGGCCGGAAGGGCCGGCAGGTGGAGCAGCCCTGCGTGCAGCGGGCCGCGGCGCTTCAGGATGTGGAGCTGCAAACACCAGTCTGGCCCCGGGCTCAAAGCAACGCGCAGCGGCGCGGCCGACGACTGCTGTTGTGCCGCCCAAGGACGGAACAAAAAGATCGGTGCGTCCGCCCCCAGTGCGCAGCTTTGCAGTCGGCGGATTTGCTCGGGCCTGGCCTGCGGCAACCAGGCCAGGATGGCGGCCGCCGCGTTCGCCTTGATCGCTTGCTCAAGTGCCCAGAGCTGCTGTTGCGCTGACTCGGCGGCGATCCAGATCATCAGCTCGGCGGGCACGCCGCTGGCCTGCAGACCTGGCAGATGAGGCGTGTGCGGTGGGTTGATCAGCAGCAGTGGGCGGCTGGCGGAGTTGCTCAGCGGGCGCGGGCGGCGGGGCGTGGCGGTTGTCTGACCGGGCAAGTTCAGTAGTGTGCGTAAGGCGGGTGCCAGCAGCCGCCATTCCAGGTTGCCGTGTTGAGCACTGAGGATTTCGCTCACGCAACGTGTTGGCCAACCGCCGCCTGCCAGCTCGGCGTCCAACGCGGCAAAGCCACTGGAAACACAGGGGCTGAGCGCCTCCCCGAGGCTGCTGGCGCGCCAGACCTGGGCGTGCAGCGGCGCAGTGCCAGCCACGGCCGAGGGCGAAAGACTTGAAAGCGTGGTGGCAGTGGAGGACATATCGGCTTAAATTTAACTGTGTTTTTATACAGTATATGGCCGATCAGCTTTAGCGCAAGGCTTCAAAAGTGCACCGAACCGAGAAGCGCGTGCCGCCTTCACTTGTGAAAAATGTCCGTTTTGGGCGCTAAACCCTCGGAATCAGGGGCTTTCAATTCATTCCGTCAAGGCATAAGGTGCAGAATCAGGGTTTTCACCAGTTTTCTCATTATTTGCGAGTCCCCGTTCATGGCCTTCAGCGATACCTTGGCACCCGTGAATACGACGCGTTTGGTGCTGCGTCCGCCAGTGATAAGCGATCTGGAAACGCTGTTCGAGTTATATGCCGATCCCATCTGCAACCGCTTCAGTGCCATGGGTCCGCCGCCGTCGCGCGAGTCCTCCACAGCGCTGCTGACGACCTGGATCGAGCATTGGCAAGCCTTTGGTTTTGGCTATTGGGCGATTGCCGACCGTGAACATCCTGAGGTCTTGTTGGGCTTTGGCGGGGTGATGAATAAAACAGCCGAGGGGCTCACCAACCTGTACCTGTATTTCAGGTTCCGCTCGCAAGCCTGGGGTTTGGGGCTGGCCTCCGAGATGGCCTTGTATTCGCTCGGAATGGCTTTTCAGACCCTGCATCAGGCGAGCGTGCTGGCCTTGGTGATGCCGGCCAACATGCCTTCACGCAAGACGCTGGAGCGCATCGGCATGCTGCTGAAGGGCTCGCTGGCGGACGTGCCGGGTCAGCCACCGATCCTGGTTTACGAACTCACCGCCGCCCGCTTTGCGACTTTGCCCAAGACCCAGCCTGCGCCAACTCCCTTCGGCGCCTGAGGGATGAAGCGTGCGCAGCGCTTGTCACTGCGTCAACTCTGCGGGAAACGCCGCAGACCTTGCAAATCCAGCACCCGCAGGCCGCCGTACTCGATGCTGATCAAATGGCGCGCGGCCAAGGTGTTGAGTGCCTGGTTGACTCGCTGGCGCGACAGCCCGACCAAATAGCCCAGCTCTCGCTGGGTGATGCGCAGCAACCGTCCCGCCCCCGCCCCCGCCCCCGTAGTAGAAGCAGCTTGCAGCGGCAGTTGCGGGATGGACAGCTCGGCCAAGTTGCGGGCCACGCGCAGGTCGGGGTCGGAAATGCGGTCGATTTCGCGTGCCGCAATGAACTGGCTCAAGCGCTCATTCAACTGGTTCAACATGAAGCGGTTGAAAGGGATGCTGTGTTCCAGCAGGTCGTGAAAGGTTTCGAGCGGCAGGCCGGCCACCACGCTGCGGCGCAGCGCCTGCACGTTGTAGCGGTAGGCCTCGCGTTTGAGCAAGGTGCCTTCGCCAAACCAGCCGCCCGGCGGCAGACCGGTGAAGGTGATGGCCGGGCCGGATGAATCGTCGTTGCTCATCTTCAGCAGGCCGTCGATGACACCGAACCAGAAGTTGGCCGTGCGGCCGATGCGGCAGACCCGCTCGTCCACCTCGGCATCGGCCACTTGCAGTTGCGTGATCACGTTGCGCCGTTGTTCGGCATCCAGAATCGCCAGCCAGGGAATGGCGTCCAACTCCGCCGTCGTGGCGGCGCGAGCGCGCTGGCGCAGTGGGGTGTGAACAGAGCTTGAATTCATCTCTCAGTGTTCGCAGCATTGGGTGACTCCAGGCTTACAAGACCCCCCCGGGAAAGCACGCCCCCGGATAGTCCCTAGGAATGTCGTCGCAATGACATCCTGGCGTCAAAGTCGGCCCTAATATCGCACTGCATTGAGGCGCTATTCGCCCTGTTTTTGGGCGCGGTGCACCGCACAGGAGGTTTTCAAGGTGGCGACGACATTCCCCCGGCTTTTGCTTGAACACGCAGCCCAGCGGCCCCACAGCCCGGCGCTGCGTGAAAAAGAATACGGTATTTGGCAAACGCTCACTTGGGGCGATCTGGCGGTGCTGGTGCGCGAACTGGCTGCCGGTTTGGCGCAGGCCGGCTTGCGGCGCGGTGACCATCTGGTGGTGGTGGGCGAGAACCGGCCGCGCTTGTCGGCGGTGATGCTGGCGGCGCAGTCGCTGGGCGCGATCCCGGTGCCGCTGTATCAGGACGCGGTGGCGGCCGAATTCGTGTTCCCGATCAACAACGCAGAAATCGCCTTTGCCGTGGTCGAGGATCAAGAGCAGGTCGACAAGATGCTGGAGCTGCGTGAGCATTGCCCGCAACTGGCCACTATCTGGTTTGACAACCCGCGCGGCCTGCGCAGCTACCAAGAGCCGGGCTTGGCCTCGCTCGATGATTTATGTGCCAACGGCCGCCTCTATGCCGCCGCGCGACCCGGGTTTTTCGAGGCCGAGGTGCAAGCCGGGGTGGCTGCCGATGTAGCCGCCTTGTTCTTCACTTCGGGCACTACCGGCAACCCCAAGGGTGTCGTCCACACCCACCACAGCTTGATCGACCGTGCACAGGCCGGCGCCCGTTTTGACAAACTGACCTCGGCTGAAGAAGTGCTGGCCTATTTGCCGCCGGCCTGGATCGGCCAGAACGTCTTCAGCTACGCCCAGTGGCTGGTGTGCGGTTATGTCGTGAACGCGCCGGAGTCGACCAGCACGGTGACGATCGACCTGAAAGAGATCGGGCCGACCTATTACTTCGCGCCGCCACGGGTCTTTGAAGGGCTGCTGACCAGCGTGATGATCCGCATGGAAGACGCCGGTGCCTTCAAGCGTTGGTTGTTTGCCCGCTGCATGACGCTGGCACGCCGGGTCGGGCCGCCGCTGATGGACGGCAAGCCGGTGGGGGCGCTGGACCGCTGCTGGTATGCCCTGGGCAACTTGGCTATTTACGGCCCGCTGCGCAACACGCTGGGGCTGTCGCGGGTGCGCGTGGCCTACACGGCCGGCGAGGCGATCGGGCCCGATCTGTTCAGCTTTTACCGCTCGATCGGCATCAATTTGAAGCAGTTGTATGGCTCGACCGAAACAGCCGTTTTTGTCTGCTTGCAGCCCGATCACGAGGCCCGCTCGGACACGGTGGGCGTGCCCATAGCCGGCGTTGAAATCAAGTTGTCCGCCAGTGGCGAGATTCTGGTCAAGTCGCCGGGCCTGTTGAAAGGCTATTACAAGAACGACGCCGCCACCGCCGAGGTCTTGACGCCCGATGGCTGGTATCACACCGGCGACGCGGGCTTTATCGACGCCTCCGGCCACTTGAAGATCATCGACCGTGCCAAGGATGTCGGTCGTCTGCACGGCGGCCCGTTCGATGCGGCGATGTTTGCGCCCAAATATGTCGAGAACAAGCTGAAGTTCTTCGCCTTCATCAAGGAAGCGGTGGCGTTTGGCGACCAGCGCGAGAAGGTCTGCGCCTTCATCAACATCGATTTCGACGCGGTGGGCAATTGGGCCGAGCGCCGCAACTTGCCCTATGCCGGTTATGCCGATTTGGCGCAAAAGCCCGAGGTCTACGAGCTGATTCGCGACTGCGTGGAAAAGGTCAATGCCGACTTGGCCCAGGACGCGTTGCTGGCCGGCAGCCAGATCAGCCGTTTTCTGGTGCTGCACAAGGAGCTGGATGCCGATGACGGTGAGCTGACCCGCACCCGCAAGGTCAAGCGCGGCGCGATTGCCAGCAAATATGCGCTGCTGATCGAGGCGCTGTATGCCGGGCGCACCTCGCAGTTCATCGAAACGGCGGTGAAGTTCGAGGACGGGCGCAGCGGCTCGGTGTCGGCCGACTTGAAGATCGGCGATGCCCAAACCTACCCCGCAGCCAGGAAGGCAGCCTGATGGCCACGAAGAAAATTGGCGAGGTCATCCTCGAAGTCAACAACATTTCGCTCAGCTTTGGCGGTGTGAAGGCGCTGACCGATATCAGCTTCAACGTGCGCGAGCATGAGGTGCGGGCCATCATCGGGCCGAACGGGGCGGGCAAAAGCTCGATGCTCAACTGCATCAACGGCGTTTATCAGCCGCAGCAGGGCTCCATCACCTTTCGGGGCCAAACCTTCAAGCACATGAACTCGCGCCAGGTGGCGGAGATGGGCGTGGCGCGTACCTTCCAGAACCTGGCGCTGTTCAAGGGCATGAGCGTGCTGGACAACATCATGTCCGGACGCACGCTGCACATGAAGTGCAATCTGCTCTGGCAAGCCTTGCGTTGGGGCCCGGCCGAGCGCGAGGAAAACGCGCAGCGCGAGAAGGTCGAACGCATCATCGATTTCCTGGAAATCCAGGCCCACCGCAAGACGCCGGTGGGGCGCCTGTCCTACGGCCTGCAAAAGCGCGTCGACTTGGGGCGAGCGCTGGCGATGGAGCCGCAGGTGCTGCTGCTGGATGAACCGATGGCCGGCATGAATGTGGAGGAGAAGCAGGACATGTGCCGCTTCATCCTTGATGTGAATGGTGAGTTCGGCACCACCATCGTGCTGATCGAGCACGACATGGGCGTGGTGATGGACATCTCGGACCGCGTTGTCGTGCTGGACTATGGCAAGAAGATCGGTGACGGCACACCCGACGAGGTGCGCCAGAACGACGACGTGATCAGTGCCTATCTCGGCACCTCCCACTGAAAGATGCTGCTATGGGTTTCCTGATTGAAACTGTGTTTGGCGGTCTGATGACCGGCATGTTGTATTCGCTGATCGCGCTGGGTTTTGTGCTGATCTACAAGGCCTCGGGCGTTTTCAACTTTGCGCAGGGCGCAATGGTCTTGTTCGCGGCCCTGGCGATGGCGCGCTTTACCGAGTGGATTCCGCAGCTGACCGGCTTGAGCAACCTCTTCCTCATCAATGTGCTGGGCTTTGTGGCGGCGATGGGCGTGATGCTGCTGGTGGCTTGGTCGATCGAGAGGTTTGTGCTGGGCAAGCTGGTGAACCAAGAAGGCATCACGCTGTTGATGGCCACCATCGGTGTGACCTATCTGCTCGAAGGCCTGGGGCAGACGCTGTTCGGCTCGGACATCTACAAGATTGACGTGGGCATGCCCAAGGACCCCATCTTCATGTTCGAGACGACTTTCCCCGGCGGCGTGCTGGTCAACAAAGAGGATTTGTACGCCGCCCTGATCGCCGCGACGATGGTGGTGGTGCTGGCCCTGTTTTTCCAGAAAACCGCCACCGGCCGAGCCCTGCGTGCGGTCGCCGACGACCACCAAGCGGCGCAGTCGATCGGCATTCCGCTGTCCCGCATCTGGGTCATCGTCTGGGCCGTGGCCGGCTTTGTGGCGCTGGTGGCCGGCATCATCTGGGGCAGCAAGCTGGGCGTGCAGTTCTCGCTTTCGCTGGTGGCGCTGAAGGCCTTGCCGGTGGTGATTCTGGGCGGGCTGACCTCGGTGCCTGGCGCCATCATCGGCGGCTTGGTCATCGGTGTCGGCGAAAAAGTCTCCGAGGTCTACCTCGGCCCCCTGATGGGCGGCGGCATTGAAATCTGGTTCGCCTACGTGCTGGCGCTGCTGTTCTTGCTGGTGCGGCCGCAGGGGCTGTTCGGCGAAAAGATCATCGACCGCGTGTGAGCGGGTTTGTGGGACAGATCGCTCGAGCGCAGCGAGTAGCTCCTCAACTGATTAAGTGGGTTTGTGGGATGGACCGCCCGAGCGCAGCGAGTAGCTCCGTCCCCAACTGATTAAGCGGGTTTGATTAAGCGGGTTAGGAAAAAAATGCTTTACCGAGAAAACGGCCAGTTCAAGACGAGCTACAGCGCCGACAACCAGATTTTCCCGATTCGCCAGGACAGGATCGCTATCGCGTTGCTGTTGCTGCTGGCCTTTGTCGGCCTGCCCATGTTCGGCTCGGAGTATTTGTTCCGCGCCATCCTGATTCCCTTTCTGATCCTGTCGATGGCGGCGCTGGGGCTGAATGTGCTGGTCGGCTATTGCGGGCAGATCTCGCTGGGCACCGGGGCTTTCATGGCGGTGGGGGCTTATGCGGCCTACAACTTTCAGGTCCGCATCGAGGGCATGCCGCTGATTGCCTCTCTGCTGCTCGGTGGCCTGTGCGCGATGGTGGTGGGCGTGCTGTTCGGCATCCCCTCGCTGCGCATCAAGGGCTTGTATCTGGCGGTGGCCACCTTGGCCGCGCAGTTCTTTTGCGACTGGGCTTTTTTGCGCATTCGCTGGTTCACCAACAACTCGTCGTCAGGCAATGTGTCGGTGTCCGACCTCAGCGTGATGGGCTTTGCCATCGAGTCGCCGGTGCAGAAGTACCTGTTCTGCCTGAGCTTTGTTGCCCTGTTCGCCTTGCTGACCAAAAACCTGGTGCGCAGCTCCATCGGCCGTGAGTGGATGGCGATGCGCGACATGGACGTGGCGGCCGCCGTGATCGGCATCCGACCTGTCTACGCCAAGCTGAGCGCCTTTGCCGTCAGCAGCTTCATCGTCGGTGTGGCCGGTGCACTGTGGGGCTTTGTCCACCTGGGCTCCTGGGAGCCGGCAGCGTTCTCGATCGACCGCAGTTTCCAGTTGCTTTTCATGGTCATCATCGGCGGGCTGGGTTCGATCATGGGCAGCTTTTTCGGCGCTGCCTTCATCATCTTTCTGCCGATTTTGTTGAACCAGATTCCAGCTTGGTTGGGTATACCGCTGAGCACCGAAACGGCCTCGCACCTGGAGCTGATGGTGTTCGGCGCGCTGATTATTTTCTTCCTGATCAAGGAGCCGCACGGCATCGCCCGGCTCTGGTCCACGGCAAAGGAAAAGCTGCGCTTGTGGCCCTTCCCACATTGATGACTTCTCATTGATCAACACCTCGTTGAACGCTCCTT
>CANFYD010000109.1 GCA_947450745.1 Burkholderiales bacterium | reverse complement strand
TGCGCCCAGAAGACCAAGCGCTTTGAAAGGACTTACGCGAAACCGCCCCAGCGTCGTTGCTCCGCCTTGCCATACAGGCGTACTGTCTGCGGCGTCGTGCCTAGCTGGAACAATTTTGCGTAAGTCCTATTTGAAAATTACACATCACATCATTTCGACTGAAAGCTGAGGATTTCACATGTCATTGGACGACCGCGACGGCAAGATCTGGATGGATGGCCAATTGGTGGAGTGGCGCGATGCCAAGATCCACGTCTTGAGCCACACGCTGCACTATGGTTGCGGCGCGTTCGAGGGCGTGCGCGCCTACAAGACGGACAAGGGCACGGCGATCTTCCGCCTGCAAGAGCACACGCGGCGCCTGTTCGACAGCGCCAAGATCCTGCGCATGAAGATTCCGTTCACACCGGAGCAGGTTGAGGCCGCACAACGCCAAGTGGTGCGCGAGAACCAACTGGAAAGCTGCTATTTGCGCCCGCTGGTCTGGATCGGCTCGGAAAAGCTCGGCGTCTCGCCCAAGGGCAACACCATCCACATGATGGTGGCCGCCTGGCCCTGGGGCGCTTATCTGGGCGAGGAAGGCATGCAGCGCGGTATCCGCGTCAAGACCAGCAGCTACACCCGCCACCACGTCAACGTGACGATGACGCAGGCCAAGGCGGTCAGCAACTACACCAACTCGATCCTGGCCAATATGGAAGTGACCGAGGAAGGCTACGACGAAGCGCTGCTGCTCGATGTCTCGGGCTTTGTGTCCGAAGGTGCGGGCGAGAACATCTTTGTGGTCAAGAACGGTGTGGTCTACACGCCGGACTTGTCGGCCGGTGCGCTGAACGGCATCACCCGCAACACCATCCTCCACATCTGCGAGGACCTGGGCCTGAAGCTGGTGGAAAAGCGCATCACCCGCGACGAGGTCTACATCAGCGACGAAGCCTTCTTCACTGGCACCGCCGCCGAAGTGACGCCGATTCGCGAGCTGGACCGCATCGAACTCGGCACGGGCTCACGCGGCCCGATCACCGAGAAGATCCAAGCCGCGTTCTTTGACATCGTCAACGGCCGCAACCCGAAATACGCCCATTGGCTGACGCTGGTCTGAGGAAGGAATGAAATGAGCGACGCAAAATCAGTGGTCGAAGTGACCGCCAAGGACGTGCAGGACAACGGCACGGTGTTCTGCCCGAACCCGAAGATGGCGCTGTGGAGCGCGCACCCGAAGGTCTTCATCGACCTGAGCCACGGTGGTCAAGGCAAGTGCCCGTATTGCGGCACCGTCTACAAACTCAAGGCCGGTGAGCACCTGCACAGCCATTGATGGCGGCTGCGCCAAGCCGACCGACAAGCAAGCGTAGGGCGGGTCGAGACCCGCGTGTGGCCGGCTGCGGCATCTGTGTTGCTCCTCGAAGGCTGTCGCGAGTCTCGACCCGCCCTACTCAGATTGAGCAACGGCGGGCAGGACCGGAGCCTCTGCCCCGGGCCTGCCCCGTTTGATCACATGCCGTAAAACACGTAATCGGCTTGGTAGGCCACTTGGCGGCGGTCGCCCTTGTTGGTCATTGCGCAAGCCGCTGCCGGGGCCACGCCGCCCTGGGTCTGCAAGCGCTGGATGTGGCTGATGCCCTGCATCGAGCCCATGCCCATGGCCGGGTCGGTCTTCACCAACTGCAAGGGGATGTTGCCGGCCCCTGCAGGTGCCACGGCCAGTTGCTTGCCAGTGACCTTGGAGCCGTCGGTCGCTTCCCAGGTGGGGCCGCCGTAATACTTGCCCACCACGGCACCGGCCTTGTTCTTCAAGCTGGCGACCGGCCCGATAAAGCCCCATTCGAACTGGCCGGCCATGTCTTTCTTCTCGCGGCACTCATAGGTGATTTCGCCCGCAGCGGCCGTCCACATCTTCTGTTGGGCACCGGCCGGCACGCGCACCGCTTCGGGCAGGCTGGCGTTGTCCACCATCGTCATCATCGGCGGGGTTGAAGCACAGGCGGCCAAGGCCAGCGGCAGCAAAGCAAGTGTCAAGAATTTCATGGGGTCACTCCTTCGGGTTGGGTATGGCAAGTGATACGCAGCCCGACGGTCATTGGATGCAGTCCCCTGCAAAATATTCGACGCTCTTCTTACAATGTGGCCCATGCACCGACCCAAAGCCCAGATCGCCGCCCTGCTGGCCTCCCCCGAGGATACCGAGCAGCAGTTTTACGAAGCGCTGCAGCAGGGCGATCTGGCGCGCTTGATGGCCGTCTGGTCGGATGAAGATGACGTGTCTTGCGTGCTGCCGGGCGGGCCCCGCGTGGTCGGGGTCGGGGCGATCCGGGCCACCTTCGAAGCGGTCTTTTCGCAGGCCAATATTGCGGTCACTCCGGAGCGCGTGCGGCGCGTCCAGACCAGCGACACCGCCATTCATCAAGTGCTGGAGCGCGTCCATGTGGAAGGCCCGCAGGGGCGGCAAAGCGCTTGGGTGATCGCGACCAATGTCTATTTGAAAACCGCGATGGGTTGGCGGCTGGTCGTGCACCATGCCAGCCCAGGCACGGCGCATGACATGCAGGAAGTGGTCGAAGAACCGGCGACGCTGCATTGAACGACGCCCGCTTGCACACGCCCTCATTTGCCACACCGCGCTGGTTGCCCGGTGGCCAGGCCCAAACCATCTGGCCGGCGCTGTTCGCGCGCCGCCACAACGGGCCCGCTCTCAACTTCCGACGCCAACGGCTGAGCACGCCCGACGGTGACTTCATCGACGTTGACTGGCTGGATGCCCCCCGTCCGGCGGCTGCAACAGCCCCAGCCGCTGCCGCCAGCCATCAACAACGCCAGCCGCTGCTGGTCTTGTTTCACGGCCTTGAGGGCAGCTCGCAAAGCCATTACGCCCAGGCCTTTGCCGATGTGGCCCGGGCGCGCGGCTGGGCCTTTGCGATACCGCATTTCCGTGGTTGCTCAGGCGAGCTGAACCTCGCTCCGCGCGCCTATCACTCCGGCGACTTTGAAGAAATCGGCTGGATGTTGAGTCAGTTGAAGGCCGCGCA
Source organism: Burkholderiales bacterium (assembly GCA_947450745.1). GTDB lineage: Bacteria > Pseudomonadota > Gammaproteobacteria > Burkholderiales > Burkholderiaceae_C > Paucibacter_A. The sequence continues at coordinate 6,531 of CANFYD010000109.1, read as the reverse complement.
CGACGGCCCGCTGCTGGCCGTCGGCGTCTCACTGGGCGGCAACGCCTTGCTGCGCTGGGCGGAGGAAAACGGCCAAAGTGCCGCTGCCACCGCGCGCGCCGTCTGCGCCATCTGCTCGCCGCTGGACTTGGCGGCGTCCGGCCACGCCATCGGCCAGGGCTTCAACCGCCTCGTCTATACCCGCATGTTTTTGCGCACCATGGTGCCCAAGGCCTTGCGCAAGTTGAAGCAGCATCCGGGGCTGTTCGATGGCGAGCGCCTGCGGGCGGTGCGCGACTTGTATGAGTTCGACAATTTGTTCACCGCGCCGCTGCATGGCTTTCGCAACACCGAAGACTATTGGGCCCGCGCCTCTGCCAAGCCGCAGCTGCGCCGCATCCAGATTCCGGCCCTGCTGCTGAATGCCCGCAACGACCCGTTTGTGCCCGTCGCCAGCCTGCCGCAGCAAAAGGACGGCAGCCAGTTCGTCACGCTATGGCAGCCCGAGCATGGCGGCCATGTCGGCTTTACCCAAGGCCGCCCACCCGGTCAGCTATTCGGCATGCCGCAGCAGGTCTGCGATTGGCTGATGAAGAAAATTTAGGAGTACCCAACAAGCCATGGATGCCATTGTCGAAGCTGCGTTGAAAAAATGGCCGAACGTGCCGCATTGCTATGGCTGGCTGGCGCTGGATGCGCGCGGCGACTGGTATATGCGGGACGAGCGTATTCAAGCCGCCGGCCCGTTCCCGCAGGTCAAGGGCAGCCGCATCGAGCACGAGAAGCTGCGCGACTTCATCAACCGCAACTACGCCAGCGATGAGCAGGGCTGCTGGTTCTTCCAGAATGGGCCGCAGCGGGTCTATTTGCAGCTGCAAGCCGCCCCCTGGACCTACCGGCTGAATGCCAGCCTGCTGCAAGACGGCTTGGTCCACACCCACACCGGCCTGGCGTGCAGCGTCGAGGCCAGCTGGCTGGACGAGCAGGACCGGCTGTTCCTCAGCACGCCGCTGGGGCTGGGCCTGGTTCACAGCATGGACATGGATTGGGCCGCGCGAGCGGTGGAGCAAGGCCTGTGGCAACCGCAAGCGTGCTCGCACGCACAGTTGCTGGCCGATCACCGTGTGGTGCTGGAACCGCTGCCGCCTGCCCAAGAGCACGGCGATGCAGGCGTGAGTCAGACGTAAAAAAGCCGACTCGTCGGTCGGCTTTTTAGGTCAGCGTGATGTGCGCGCAGTAGAAAACTCGCGCGCTCAGTTGGCAGCAGCAGAAGCCGGTGCGGCCGGTGCCTTCGGCTCATCAAACTTGGCACCGCCCTGATTGGCGATGTAGACCACGGCGCGGGCGATTTCGAAGTCGCTGAAATCACCGCCGCCCTGGGCACCCATGGCGTTCTTGCCTTTCAAAGCCGAATTCCACAGGGCGTCGAAACCGGTCTTCACGCGCGGTGCCCAGGCGGCCAGATCAGCCAACTTCGGCGCACCGGCAGCGCCGGAGACGTGGCAGGCCGCGCATTGCGCCTGAAACACCTGCTCGCCGGTCTTCAGCGTGGCGGGGTTGGACAAGTCCTTGATTTCCAACATGCCGACCGGCTGGATGCGGGCGGCCACGGCCATCGCTTCCAGCGCTTCGCTGCCGGCGGCCGGCTTGGCATCGGTGGTCACGTAATTGGCCAACATGATGATCACGATGATGGGCACGACAAAAGCGAACAACACGGCCAAAGCCAATTGCTTGGGCGTTTTGATCGGGCCTTCGTGGGCCTCTTCAGCATGGTCGTGCGCGTGGTCTTGAGTTCCGCTCATGAAATCCTCGTTGGCGTCAGCAGGGTGGCTGCACCCTGGATATAAGCCAAGGGGCAAAGCGCGAGATTATATCGTTGGCAATTGCGCCAAAACACGCGCACTCGCCTGGCCGTGGTTTTTACGGACGCTGGCGCGGCACCACCCGAGTGTCCAGCTCGGCGGGCTGGTAATCCGGCAAGAACCGGCAACCCGGCCCGAAGCGGGCTTGCAGCGCCAGGCACCGCGCAGCCACGCTTTGCGGTGTCGGTTGGCGCGCCGAGTCCTGAGTCCAGGCCAACAACTCATCGAGCAAGGCCGGGTAGACCGGATCGCTCAAATAGCTGTGCTCGTGGTCGTCGGTGAAGGTCTGCACCTGGTGACCCGCTTGCCCAGCGGCTTGCATCGTGCGGCGGAACTGCGCCTCCAGCTCGACAAAGGCCACCGGGTCGTGGACCGCATGCACGCCCAGCACCGGCACCCGGATGCGGCCGGTCGGGTCGCTGTCCCGCCCAAAACTGGCGACGGCGGCGGGGTCGGCGCGGTAACGCAAGACCGCCGCGTTCAGCGCCACGTCGTCGGCCGAGCCGCTGTACTGCGCGCCGATATTGCCCCAGGGACTGAGTCCGCCGGTGCGCTTTTGCACCACATCCTGAAAGTGCCAGGTGGCCCAATTCAAATGCCCCAGCACCGAGCGCTCCGGGATGCGGATGACGCGAAGCAGCGTCTGCAGCCGCTGCTGCTGCTCGGCGCTGCGCTGGGCGGCCGGCTGGCGCAGGCCCAGGCAGGCGTCGGCACGCTGCGCCAAGTCGGCCCGCGTCAGCGTCGAGCCCGGCGGCAGGCCCATCCACAGCGGGTATTGCGGCTCTTGCGGCAACGGGTGGTTACTGCACAAGTATTGGTAGACCACCCGCAGATCGAGGCGGAAATCATAAGAAAGCGTGCCACCGGCCAGCACGCCGCTGGTCAGCAAGACACCGTCATAGGCCGGCGTCTTGCGGTCGGGTCCGGCATACATCTCGGCCGCTTTGGCCGCCACCCCAGCGCCCCAGGACTGGCCGTGCAGGATGGTTTGCTTGGGCTTGGCCACATGGGCGACAAAAATCTGCCGCAGCCGCTCGGTGTCTTCGGCCGCCGCCCGCACCGCCACCCCGCCTTGCCGGAAGGTGGAGCCGGCCCAAGCGTGGCCCGCCTTCACCATGACGGCCCAGCGCGTCAAGTCCTCGGCGCTGCGCTCAAGCTTCGGGGCACCCAGTTCCGGGCCGCCGTGCGCATGCAGCACCAGCACGCCGGTCCAGACCGGCGGCATGGCGATCAGGTAGAAAGCGCCGGCCGAATCTTGCCCACCGAGACAGCGCGTGTCTGCCGGCAAGCCGCTGGGGCAGGCCCGCTGCGTCGGTGCAAGCTCAGCTGCTTCGGCAGCCACCGCGACCTGAGCCGGTGGCACGGGCGCGGTGGCGCAAGCCAGCAGCCACGGACTCAAGCACAAGCCAGCCGCCAGTTGCAGCGCTCGCTTTGAAATCTCTCTCATCATTTGCATCAACTCACAGTCCGTTGCCGGGCACGCCACCCGATGAATCCCAAACCCGCCAACAACAGCGCCCAAGTGCCCGGCTCAGGCACGGCCAGCGCAAAGCCCAGCTGGGTGGCCGCCACTTGCTGCAAGGCCCAGGCGTCGGTGCTGCTGATGCCCAGATCAAAAGCCGACTGCTCTTGCCGGCCCAGCGACTGCGGGTCCAGCCCGGTGAGGCTGCCGAACAAGGTCAGCGCGCTCAGGTAGCTGCCATATTTGCTGGCATGGGTGCGGTCCAGCCACCAGAGGTTGAGCCCGCCGGCTTCGTCGTAAGTGCCGTCCGCCTTGTAAAAGCCGCTGCCCTTGACCAAGCCTTGATCGACCGCCAATTGGAACGCATCGCCGACCGGCACCACGCCAGCAAAGCCGCTGTTGCTGGCGGCCTTGTTGTAGAAGGCGTCGTGCAGGTCGGCGGTCATGCCAGCCAGAGTGCCGTAGTACAGCGTGGCCGCACCGCCGGCGCTGCTGGTGTCGACGATGGGCGCGCCGTTGCTGCTGCTCTTGTCGGCCAAGGTGATCTTGTGGGCTTCCACCATGTCGGGCCGGGCCCAGCTTTGCTCCAGATAGACCTGGGTGTTGACGCTGGCATGGCTGTTGGCCGCGATCACTCGGCTGGTGTTGCAACTGCCTGCCGACAAGCCGGTGGCCGTGCAAGCCGCCAAGCTGCCGAACAACTGGGTCTCGGTATAGGTCTGGGCGGCACCGGTATGGATGAAGCGCTCGAACTTGTCGGCATAGGCATTGAAGGTGGCCTGATTGGCGTTTTTGCCCATGCCGGCGGGCAGGGCCGCGTCGCTTTGCTCTTGCAGCACCACTTTGTCCCAGGTCTTGGAGGCGACGTTGCCGCGCAGATCCCAGGTGCTGTTGGCGGTGTTCAGGAACTGCCCGCGCAGCGAGGCAGCGTTGCGGGTGGACAGCGACACGTCGTAGTTCAAGCCGGCCTGCACCGTCATCATCTTGAACACCCCGGGCACGCCGCCCCAGGGGTGCGGCTCGAACGAGCCCTGTCCCGGCGTGCCGATCGGATAACTGTTGGTGCCGGCAGGATTGAGGGCATTGAAGCCCGCCGTCAAGTCATGCACCTGAGCGGCGTTGTAGCTCATCACCGGGTCGACCCGGCCGAAGGTGTAGCTGTTGCCGACGAAGAGAATCGAGATCGGGTCGGCGGCCTGAGCCAGTGGCGCGGCGGCCAGCAGCGCCAACAAAAGGGCGGGCGCGGCCTGGCGGAAAGGGTTCGAGTTCATGCTGCTTGTCTCCTGTCTGATTTGGAATCCGTCGGCGAACCCACCCGGCTCGGCAGTGCGACAACGTGGCCGGACTATGCGGAGTCGCGCGCCATGCGTCAAATATCTGGCACCGGTGCTAGCCATACCTTTTGCATATGATGCGGCGATGGATATGCGCCAACTCCGCTACTTTCAAGCCGTCGCCGACGAAGGTCACATGACGCGGGCTGCCGCCAAGCTGGGCATTCAGCAACCCCCGCTGAGTCAGCAGATCAAGGCGTTGGAGCAGCAATTGGGGCTGCTGCTGTTCGAGCGCCACCCCAAGGGCGTGACGCTGACCGAGGCGGGCCGCTTGTTTCAAGTCGAGAGCCGCAAGATCCTGCAGGATATGGCCAGCATGGAACAGCGCATGCAGCGCTTGTCGCAAGGGGAGGAGGGCCGGGTGGCGGTCGGTTTCACCAGCTCGGCGGCCGCCCACCGCTTCACGCCGCAGGCCCTGCGCGAGTGCCGGCGCCGCTACCCGGACATCACGCTGAGCTTGAGCGAAAACAATGCCGCCGAAATCACCGAGGCGGTGCTGGACCAACGGCTCGACTGCGGCTCGACTGCGGCTTGATCCGCGTGCCGGTGGCGCAGCCGGACGACTTGGTGTTCGAGACCTTGTTCCGCGAGCCGGTGGTGGTGGCCTTGCCGCTCGATCACCGGCTGGTGCAGGGCCGCAGCGCGCCCACCGTCCGGCTGAGCGATTTGCACGACGAGGCGCTGATCCTGGCACGCCGCCCGGGAGCGCCGGGGCTGTATGCCAATTTGCTGGCGTTGTGCCGGGCCGCAGGCGTCAAGCCCCGCATTGCCGCTGAAGTGGACCGGATGGTGACGAACCTGAATCTGGTGGCGGCCGGTGCCGGCATCAGCGTCGTGCCGGCCTCGATGCAAGGGCTGCATGCCGACGCCATCGTCTACTGCCCCTTGCTGGAGGGGCAGGCGCTGGACGCCCCGATGACCCTGGTGCACCGCAGGCTGGACCGCTGCGGTGCCAGCGCCACCTTTCTGGCCTTGACGCGCCGCCTCGCTCTGCCCTGGCAAGTGGTGGGGCCGTGACGAAGCGCGTATCGCGTCGCCAGTGCCTGGTGGCGGGCCTGGGTGCCCAGTTCCCCCTGCTGCCCGGGGCAGCGCAAGCACAAGCCCAGACGCAGACGCAGACACAGCGCTCCGCGCAGCCGCTCTGGCCTAACCGGCCGATCCGGCTGACCGTCGTCTACCCGCCGGGCGGCATCAGTGATCTGGTGGCACGCGCGCTGGCCGAACACCTCAGTCTGGCTTTGAGCGTGCCCGTCTTGGTCGAGCACCGCGCAGGAGCGGGCGGCAGCACCGGCATGGAGGCGCTGGCCAAGGACAAGCCCGACGGCTACACGCTGGCTTTTTCGGCCATCACGCCGCTGACGCTGAACCCCTGGCTCGGCCGCGTGGCCTATGACTCGGCAAGCGATTTCACCCCGCTGGCCAGCGTCATGCACACGCCGGTGCTGTTGGTCGCCACCCCGGCCTTTGCCGCCAAGACTCTGACCGCTGCGGTGCAGATGGCCCGCACCAAGCCGGGCAGTGTGCGCTGGGCAAGCTCGGGCTTTGGCACCACCGGCCACCTGGTGCTGGAGCAGGTGCAGCTGGCTAGCGGCGCGCGCTTCAATCACATTCCGTACAAAGGCGGCGGCCAGCAGTTGACCGATGCGCTGTCGGGCCAGTTCGAGTTGCTGTCCACCAACCTCGGGCCGCAGCAACTGCAATACCTGCGCAGCGGCCGCTTGACCGCGCTGGCCGTTGGTGCGCCCCGGCGCTTGACCAGCCTGCCGGAGCTGCCCACCTTTGCCGAAGCAGGCTTTGCGGCGGCCAACCTGAGCTCGTTGTTCGGCATCTTCGGCCCGCCCAAGCTGCCCGCTGTGATCGCCGCCCGACTCAACGCCGAGATCAATCAGGC
>CANFYD010000108.1 GCA_947450745.1 Burkholderiales bacterium | reverse complement strand
GGCTGGTCAGTTGGCACCGCTGCCGGCGCTGCAATTGCAGGGCGAGCCGCTGCTGGCGCAATTGAGCGTCTGGCTGGCGGGCGGGGTGGCGGCGACAGAGGCAGCGGCAGGAGTAGCAACGGCACCGGCATCGGCAATGTCCGCCCCGCCAGCGCTGCCCGCCACCGACGACGGCGCGGCGCTAGCTGGCGGCGGTGGGGCCGACCGGGTACAGGCCGAGCATTGGCATATCTCGGTGCGCTTTGGGCCGGACGTGCTGAAGAACGGCCTGGATCCGCTCTCCTTCATTGCTTATTTGGCCACGGTCGGGCAGGTCAGTTGGCTGGAGACGGTGCTTGACGCGCTGCCCGCCGTGGCCGAGATGGAGCCTGAGACCTGCTACCTCGGTTTCGAGATCGCCTTTCAAAGCTTGGCCGACCAAGCCGCCATCGAGCATGTGTTCGAGTTCGTGATGGACGATTGCAGCTTGCAGATCATGCGGCCGCACAGCCGTATCGACGCGTATGCCGAATTGCTCGAACTGCGCTGTGAGTGCGCGGGCTTGGGCGAGTTGCTGCTGCGCTGCGGCAGCTTGAGCGCGGCGGAGTTGGCCCTGGTGCAGGGCTGGCGGGCCGGTTTGTCTGGGCTGCCTGCTTCGGCTGAAACGCCGCGCGTTGCGGGGCGGCAAGTCGGCCCCTCGTCGTTGCCGACCGAAGCCGCGCCGATGGCTCTACTTGAGCCTGGCGGGGGCCGGCAACGCCAAGCCAAAGATAGCCTCAGCCTCGGAGTGGGCCTGGGTCAAGTCAGCGAGAGCCGCTCGATCCGCGTCGATGCCGACAAGCTCGATCAGCTGATCAATCTGGTCGGCGAGCTGATCATCGCCGGTGCCAGCGTGCAGCAGATTGCGCAGACAACGCAAGTTCCCGGCCTGCATGAACGGACTTCCAAGTTGAACAGCCTGGTCGAAGAACTGCGTGACAGCGCTCTGCAGCTGCGCATGGTCAGGATCGGCGCCACCTTCAATCGTTTTCAGCGCGTGGTGCACGACGTGTCGCGCGAACTCGGCAAGGACATCGCGCTGCACATCGCCGGCGAGGACACCGAGCTGGACAAAACGGTGGTGGAAAAAATCGGTGATCCGCTGCTGCATCTGGTGCGCAACGCCATCGATCACGGCATCGAGTCGGCAGCTCTGCGCTTGGCCAGGGGCAAGCCCGCGCAGGGTTCGCTGCGGCTGAACGCTTGCCATGATTCCGGCAGCATCGTCATCACGGTGCAAGACGACGGCGGCGGCATCCGGCGCGACTTGGTGCTGGCCAAAGCGGTGGAGCGCGGCTTGGTCGAGGCGGGTGCCCACCTCAGCGACGAAGAAGTCTTTGCCTTGATCTTCGAGCCCGGCTTTTCAACCGCTGGCGCGGTCACGCAGTTGTCCGGTCGCGGTGTCGGCATGGATGTGGTCAAACGCAACATCACGGCCTTGCGCGGCACGGTCAGTTTGAGCAGTCAAGAGGGCGTGGGCACCACGGTGACGGTGCGCTTGCCGCTGACGCTGGCCATCATCGACGGCTTTTTGGTGTCGGTGGGCAAGTCGGTTTACGCGATCCCGCTGGACATGATCGAAGAGTGCGTGGCTTACACCGCCGAACCCGGGCACAACTACACCAATCTGCGCGGCCAAGTGCTGCCCTTTATTCGCCTGCGCGAGATTTTCGGTATTCAGGGCAAGCCGAGTAAAGGCGAGAACATCGTCGTCCTCAAACATGGCGGGCATAAGGCCGGCTTGGTGGTGGATACCTTGCTGGGCGAGTTTCAAACTGTCATCAAGCCGCTGGGGCAGTTGTTCAGCGAAATCAAATGCATCAGCGGCTCAACTATTTTAGGTAGTGGCGACGTGGCGTTGATTCTAGATGTGCCGACGCTGGTGCGGCAGGCGATGTTGGCCAGTCAGCGGGCAAGTATTGTTGCGGTGAATTTAATATAAATTTTTGGTCAATCAGTAGATTTTTATAAATACGGAGTATCGACATGTTTGCAAATATGAAAATTGGCTTTCGCCTCATTGTCGGGTTCTTGCTGGTGGCGGCCATCAGCGTTGTGGTGGGTTTGGTGGGTATCAGCAACGCCAGCAAAATAAATAATCTGGCTGATAATATGTATTTTCAAGAGGTGTTGGGCATTTCTCATATCAAGGAAGCCAATATCAACCTGATCTACATCGGCCGTGGCCGCGCCAATTACATGTTGGCCTCAACGCAGGAAGAGCGCCAAGTCCATCTGGAAGCGATCAAGAAATACATCACAGTCCTGAAGGCTGAGGTCGATGCGGCCCGGCCGCTGTTCGTCAGCGAAAAAGCCAAAGATATTTTTGTAGCCTATGCCAAAGCCTGGGAGCTTTATGAAAAGGACTTGTTTCATTCGCTCAAACTGGCGGCCAACGAGAAAATGGAGCAGCGCAGCGAGGAGTTGACAAAGGTCTTGCAAAGCACGCGCGAAAAGGCCGATGTCATCGACGACATGATGACGTCGTTGGCGGTGTTGAAAGAAGGCCGTGCAAAAGCCGCTTCGGACGAAACCACGCTGCTGTACGAAAACGGCCGCGCCATCATGTTGACGACCATGGTGCTGGGCGTGTTGCTCGGTGCCGGCTTGGGCTACATCATCAGCCGCAGCATCACCACGCCGTTGATCAAGGCCAAGGATGCGGCCATCCGCTTGTCTGAGGGCGACTTGACCGTGCGCATCGAAAGCAGCGCCAAGGACGAAACCGGGCAGTTGCTGCAAGCGATGCAAACCATGATCACCAAGCTGTCGCAAGTGGTAGCGGACGTGAACGGCGGCGCACAGTCGCTGGCCAGCGCGTCGGAAGAGGTCAGCGCCACCGCGCAATCCTTGTCCCAAGCGGCCAGCCAGCAAGCGGCGGGCGTGGAGGAGACCAGCGCATCGATCGAGCAAATGAGTTCGTCGATTGCCCAGAACACCGAGAACGCCAAGGTCACCGAAGGCATGGCTAGCAAGGCGGCCCAGGACGCGGCAGACGGCGGCGAGGCCGTCAACGCCACGGTGGCCGCGATGAAACAGATCGCCAAGAAGATCAGCATCATCGACGACATTGCCGCGCAGACCAATTTGCTGGCCCTCAACGCGGCGATTGAAGCGGCCCGCGCCGGCGACCACGGCAAGGGCTTTGCAGTGGTCGCCGCCGAGGTGCGCAAGCTGGCCGAACGCAGCCAGATTGCCGCCCAGGAGATCGGCGAAGTGGCCACTCACAGTGTCGAACTGGCCGAGCGGGCGGGTGGTTTGCTGGCAGAAATCGTGCCCAACATCCGCAAGACCTCCGACCTGGTGCAGGAGATCTCAGCGGCCTCGGCCGAGCAGTCGTCCGGCGTCGGGCAGATCAATTCGGTCGTCAGCCAGCTGAACCAGACGACCCAGCAGAACGCCTCCAGCTCCGAAGAGCTGGCCGCCACGTCGGAAGAAATGAGTGGGCAGGCCGAGCAGTTGCAGCAAACCATGTCCTTCTTCAAGCTCGACGGGGCCAGTCAAGGCCGGGCGAGCGGTTTCAGCCCCAGCAAGGCCAGCTACGACAACCGCTCCGCGTCCAATAAGCGGCGCAGCTTTGTCGGCGGCAAGGCGGTGCAGTTGGCCGGCGCCGACGTCGATGAGTCCAAGTTCTCCAAGTTCTGAAGGAGCTGCCATGAACGCCATGGTCCAGACCGGCCAACGGTCGCTGAATACCTTGCCCACTGCGCTGCCAGACGCCCCGGCGCTGGCCCAGGCGGCGGGCAAAGCGCAGCAAAACAAGCAATACCTGACCTTCATGCTGGGCGGCGAGATGTTCTGCATCGGCATCTTGTGCATCAAGGAAATCATCTGGTACGCCAACTTGACCGAGGTGCCGATGATGCCGGCCTGCATCCGCGGCGTGATCAATTTGCGCGGTGCGGTGGTGCCGGTGGTGGACTTGTCGAGCCGATTTGGCAAGGCCGCCACGGCCGTCACCAAGAGCACTTGCATCATCATCATCGAGGTCGAAAACACGCCGGATGGTGAGCGTCAGGGCGTGGCCGAGGGCGAGCACAAGAGCATGGGCGTGGTGGTCGATTCGGTCCAGGCGGTGCTGGAAATAGCGGCTGCCGACATCGAGCCACCGCCCAGTTTCGGAGCCAAGATCCGCAGCGACTTCATCGAAGGCATTGGCAAGGTGAACGGCAAGTTCGTCATCTTGCTGAACGTCCGGAGCGTGCTGTCGGTCGAGGAGATCGGTGCGATGGCGCAGGGACTGGTCGCTGGCGAGCAGCCTGAGCTGCTCGAACTGCAGCACTGAGGCCGCATGTCCGCATCGCCTGCCAATCCGCACGGCATCCGTTCGATCACCGACGACGAACTGGTGCGCTTCCAGCGCTTCATCTTCGAGCAGGCCGGCATCACCATGGCCGCCTCCAAAAAAGCGCTGGTGATGGGGCGTTTGTTCAAGCGCGTGGCGGCTCATCGGCTGAGCAATTTCAGCCAATATTTCGAGTTGTTGACGTCGGGGCAGCACGCTGACGAGGTGCAGATGGCGATCGACTTGTTGACGACCAACGAAACCTACTTCTTTCGGGAAATCAAGCATTTCGATTTTTTGCGCGAGCAAGCGCTGGCGGCGCGCAACCGCACCCAGCCGTTTCGGGTCTGGAGTGCGGCCAGCAGCACCGGCGAGGAGGCTTACAGCATCGCCATGGTGCTGGCCGACTGCCTCGACAGCACCCCCTGGGAAGTGCTGGGCACCGACATCAGCACGCAGGTGCTGAAAGGCGCACAGCGCGGCATCTATCCGCTGGAGCGGGCCCGCCACATGCCACCCGAGTATTTGCGCCGCTTTTGTCGCAAGGGTGAGGATGAACATCAGGGGCAGTTGCTGATTGATCGCCAATTGCGCAGCCGGGTGATGTTCAGGCAGGTCAATTTGAATATACCCTTGCCCAGCGTCGGGAATTTCGACCTGGTTTTTCTACGTAATGTGATGATTTATTTCAGTGATGCAACCAAGCGAGAAGTGGTGGCGCGAGTGATTGCGACGCTGAAGCCGGACGGCTATTTTTGTATTGGCCACGCCGAAAGCTTGAATAATATAAATAGCGAGTTGAAGGTGGTGGCTCCGTCGGTATTTGGGCGGCGCGTCTGAGATGCCGACCAGCAAGCATCTGATTGATGTTTTTTTGCAGCCCGGCGATTGGTTTGTGGCCGATGAAGATTATCAGTTGCGAACGATCTTGGGGTCGTGCGTTTCAATCACGCTGTGGCATCCGCCGAGCCGCATTGGCGGTATGTCGCATTTTCTGCTGCCGAACCGCCCAACGTTCGGGGCGGAGCCGGTTCATATGCCGGAGCTGGATGCGCGGTATGGCGATGAAGCACTTCAATTGATATTCGAGCAACTGGCTGCGGCCGGTGTGGCGGGTGCCGAATGCGAAGCCAAGATCTTTGGCGGCGGCAATATGTTCCCGGCCTATATTCGCGGCGACGCCATCAACGTGGGGCAGCGCAACGGCGACGCCGCACGCCAGATGTTGCGGCATTTGAATATCCCGGTGGTGTCCGAATGTTTGTTTGGAGTCGGCCATCGACAGGTCATTTTTGATGTCAGTCGTGGCGATGTCTGGTCGTGTCAGATCGAACCCAGTCAAGTTTGAATTTCCCCTGAGAACAATTTGTGGCTCAAATCAAAGTCATGGTGGTCGACGATTCGGCGGTCGTGCGGCAAGTGGTGTCGGCGCTGCTGCAAGCCGACCCCGCCATCGAGGTGCTCTGCGCGGTGGCCGACCCCTTCCTGGCGATGGCGCGCATGAAGACGCAGTGGCCCGACGTGATCGTGCTCGACATAGAAATGCCGCGCATGGACGGCATCACCTTCTTGAAGAAAATCATGGCCGAGCGGCCCACGCCAGTGGTGATCTGCTCGACCCTGACCGAGCAGGGCGCGCAAACCACGATGGCCGCGCTGTCGGCCGGCGCGGTCAGCATCATCACCAAACCCAAGATCGGCCTCAAGCAGTTTTTGCTCGATGCGTCCGATGACCTGGCCTATGCCGTCAAGGCCGCCGCCCGGGCCAACCTGGCCCGCTTGCGCGTGGTGCAAAAGCTCAATGCCGACGCGGTGCTGGCGGCCCCCGATCACCTCACGGCGATGGTGCTGACCACCGAGCAGGTGGTGGCGCTGGGCACCTCGACCGGGGGCACGCAGGCGCTGGAGTGCGTGTTGCGCAGATTGCCGCGGGTGTGCCCCGGTATCGTCATCGTCCAGCACATGCCCGAGAAGTTCACCGCCGAGTTTGCCAATCGCTTGAACGGCCTGTGCCAGATCGAAGTGAAGGAAGCGCAAAACAACGACCGCGTGTTGCCCGGTCGGGCCTTGATCGCGCCGGGCGGCAAGCACACGCTGCTGCGCCGCACCGGGGCCCAGTATTTTGTCGAGGTGACCGATGGGCCGCTGGTCAACCGGCACCGCCCCTCGGTCGATGTGCTGTTCCGCTCGGTGGCCAAAGCGGCCGGTGCGAATGCACTGGGCATCATCATGACCGGCATGGGCGACGACGGCGCCAGCGGCCTGCTGGAGATGCGCCGCGCCGGTGCCCGCACACTGGCGCAGGACGAGGACAGCTGCGTGGTCTACGGCATGCCCAAAGAGGCAGTCAAGCGCGGAGCCGTCGAGCGCAGCGTCCCCCTCGCCGCCATCAGCCAAGAAATCATGTCGCAGTTCACCCGGCGCTGAGCTGGGCCGCGTCGCACGGCGGCTCCGGCACGGCCGTACGCGGGTCGCGACCCGCCCTACGCAAACCTCACTCCAAGCCCTAGTGTCGTGTCAAGCGCCATCTGTCGCCGCCCACTTGCCCTCGACGCGCATGGCGTTGTTGCAATCCTTGCCCATGCGCAGGGCATGGGCAGCGGCTCGCGCCTAGCCCTGCACGCCGATGGCGGCGCGGTCATGCGACATCTGACACTAGACGCGACACTAGCGCTTCAGCGCTTTTGCATCTGCCTGGCCACATTGCTCTTCTTGACGGTGGCGGCAATGACGGCGCGGCCGCCGGTGGCGCGGCCGGCTTTGGCGGACTTGTTCGGGGCTTTCACGACGGCGACGCGGCGGGGTGCTTCGGCGGGCATGTAGACCACGATCTTTTGGCCGGCTTTGAAGCGGGCTTGGCTGCCCACTTTGTTCCACTGCGCCACCTGAGCCACGCTGACCCGGTAGCGGGCGGCCACGCTGGCCACCGTGTCGGCTTTGCCGGCGCGCAAGCTCAGCTGCCGCAGTTTGGGCGCAGGCGGCCGATCAGGGGCCAAGCTCATGCTGGCGTTGTCGGCCAGGTGTTCGGACACATCGTCCATGCGGTGGGCGGCGCGCAGCACCAGCAGCGTCGAGCCCTGTTTGACCAGCATGCGCGGCGGGATCAGGTTGATCTCGCGCAGCGCCGTTTCGTCCATGCCGACTTGGCGGGCGGCCTCGGCCGAATTCATCGTGCGCGGCACCACCCAAGCGGTCCATGTTGCCAGCGGGCCGCGGTGGGCGGCCAGGTTGGTGACGAAGGCGCTGGCGTTGTCGTAGGGCAAGAGCACCTGCGTCATGCGGGCCGCCAGCATCACCGGCTTGTTCATTTGCGGATTGAACTGCTTGAACGCTTCGGGGCTGATGCCGGCCAAGCGCGCCGCTACGTCAACGTCCATGTCCCGGTCGATGCCGACGCTGAGGAAGTAGGGGTGGTTGGCCATGGGCGGCAGTTCCAGCGCGTAGTTCTGCGGCGCCAGCACGATGTTCTTCACCGCTTGCAGCTTGGGGATGTAGTAGCGCGTCTCATCCGGCATGCGCAGGCTTTCGTAGTCGGTCGGCAGACCGGCCCGCTGATTGCGCTCGATGGCTTTTTGCACATTGCCCTGACCCCAGTTGTAGGCTGCCAGCGCCAAGTGCCAGTCGCCGAACTTCTTGTTCAGCTTCTCCAGGTAATCGAGCGCGGCGCGGGTCGAGGCCAGCACATCGCGGCGATCGTCGCCGAAGATGTTCTGCTTCAGATCGAAATCCCGCCCGGTGGCCGGCACGAACTGCCACATGCCGGCGGCCTTGGCCGTCGACATCGCTTGCGGGTTGAAGGCGCTTTCAATGAAGGGCAGCAGGGCCAGCTCGCTGGGCATGCCGCGCTTTTCGACCTCTTCGATGATGTGATACAGGTAGCGGCCGCCGCGCTCCGTCATGCGCTGCACGTAGTCGGGGCGGGCGCTGTACCAGGCCTCGGCGCGGCGCACGCCGTCGTTGTCGAGGTCTTGCATGCTGAAGCCGCCGCGCATGCGCACCCACAGATCGGTTTGCGCCAACGGCTCGTTCAGGTTCACCACCGCACCCGGGTGCAAGCTGTCTTCCAGCAGGATCAGCGGGGTCAGCCGGACCGGTTCGATGGCGACGGGTGCCCGGGTCAGCGCCACCGTTGCCGCAGGCGTCTCGCTCCAACTGTGGGACAGCGCGTTGCGTTTGCTCGCAGTGGCCGGTTCTTGCAAGCTGGTGGTGCTGGCGCAAGCGCCCAGCAAGCAGGACATCATCAACAAACTCAGGCGGCTGCGAGTGCCGCAGACCAGGGTTTGAGGCAGGACTTTTTGATCCGCTGAACTCATCAGAATTGATTCTTCCATTGCCGCAGCGCGGCAAGAACGGCCACGGCGTCGCCGCTGTAGTCGGGGGCTGTGGGGGGCTGCAGGCCGGCGGGGAGTTTGGCTGTCACGGCTTCAATGACGGCGGGCTCGGTGCAGCGCAGAAAGGGGTTGACTTGGCGCTCCAGCGCGATGCTGGAGGGCAGGGTGGGCAGCAATTGCCGGCGCTGGCCTTCGCACCAGGCGACGTAGTCGGACAGCGCTTGGTTGGCGGGTTCGATCGCTTGGGCAAAGCGCAGGTTGGACAAGGTGTATTCATGCGCGCAGCAAACCCGCGTGTTGCCGGGCAGGGCGGCTAGGCGTTGCAGCGAGGCATGCATTTGCGCCGGCGTGCCTTCGAACAAGCGGCCGCAACCGCCGGAGAACAGCGTGTCGCCGCAGAACAGAATCGGTGCGCCGCCGCCGCTGGGCTGTTCCAGAAAGAAGGCGATGTGGCCGGACGTGTGACCGGGCACGTCGATGACGCTGAAGCGCTGGCCCAGCAGTTCTACGACATCGCCGGCTTCGCAAGGCAGGCAGGGCTGGGGTATGGTTTCGAATGCCGGGCCGTAGACGGGGCCGTCCAAGTGGGGCCGCAAGGCGTCCAGGCCGCCCACATGGTCGGCGTGATGATGGGTCACTAGAATCCCGGCCAGACGCAGGCCGCGTGCCTTCAAGGCCAACAGCACCGGGGCGGCGTCACCCGGATCGACCACCAGGGCGTCATGCCCGTCATGCAACAACCAGATGTAGTTGTCCGAAAACGCGGCAATCGCCTCCAGCTTCATGCCGGCAACCCTGTCAGTCCTGTTCCCACGCGGTAATCCATGCAGCAGCACTCATGAAAATCGAAGCGCCGAGTATAGAGTTGCCCGCCTGGCTGGAAACACCGCCCGGCCGCTATCTGCTGGCCTGGGAACAGGCGCAAATGGACGCAGCGGTGGCCGACCTGTT
>CANFYD010000107.1 GCA_947450745.1 Burkholderiales bacterium | reverse complement strand
AGCCGCTTGAACCGCTTTGACGTGTCGAAACGCTCGCCGCCCGGCTGAGCATCAACAACACCAGCACGCCGACGCTCAGCCAATGCGCTGCCCTTGCCAGCGCGGCCCTGCACACCACCTGAACCCTATTCGTCATGAACGCCATGCTCGGGCGTCACTCGAATCAATTCAAGATGCCACGGCGAGACTTACGCTTACCCTGCATGGGCACGATGTCGAGTTGTTCGCGGACGTCTTGCCCGATTTCGACCATCGGAGTGCCGCACGCGCAAGTGCGCTGCGCTTGGGGCACATCATGGATCACGTCCATCCGCATCAAGCCGGCCGCCAAGGGCGCACGCTTGCCGCGCGCGGGTTTGGGCGACTCGGCACCGGCCAGGGGTGCAGGCAGTCCGGCTGCGTCGCTCGGATCTAGTGGGCTGATCGGATCAAGCGGCGCGATGTCTTGATCCGCTGTGCTGGTGGCCGCCAGGGTCTCGGCCTCATCGAACAGACGGCTCTGGGCCGACAGCTGCTCGGTGCTGGCACCGAACATCCGGTGGCGCGCTAGGGCGATTTGCTAAAGCAGGCGCGCGATTTGACGCTGAGTTTCTTGTTGCGCTTCGAGCTGAGCCTCACGGCGAGCCTCTTCGCGAATGACCTGCGTCTCTTCCTGCAGCGCCTTGTGCAGCGCGTCGTACAGAGTTTGCACGGCGACGACATGCGCTTGTTGCTGGGCTCTCAGCAGGGCTTCGAGCGCGGCGCTGCCGGTGGGCAAAGCGCGGGGCAACATGAGCGTTTGAGTGAGTGCTTCAGCCGTCTTGTCGAAGGCAAAAAACGGCGGTGAAGGAGGCCTGAAAGACATGCATAATTTTAGCGCATCCTCCCATGGAAATCACTATAAAACCGCCTATGAAACGGCTGAGTGTTGCAGTGTTTGATGGGGTCTGTTTTTCGACAAATCGATGCCCTCGATCAACCACCCAAACTCCTCCAAACTGATGCCCTGCACCGCCTGCTGATCCACCCTCAGCCAGACGAAGCGGTCGGCCTCCAGCCGCTTTTGCCATAGGCAAAATCCGTTGCGATGCCAGTACAGCGCTTTGACCTTGTTGCGATGGCGATTGGTGAAGACATACAGCGCCCGGGCAAAGGGACTCAAGCCCAGCTCCTGCTCGACCAGCACGCTCAAGGCGTTGATGGATTTCCTGAAATCGATCGGCTCGCTGTAGAGGTAGCCCTGCTCGATGGGGCAGCCCGGATGCATCAGCGCTCCCCTTGGAGGCGCCACCCCAGGGCGGCCAGCCACTGCGGGTCGGGCAGCGCCGGCAATTCAAGACGCATGCCGCCCGGGAGAAGCAGCGTGCAATGTGCGGGCAACTGCACAGAGCCACTTTGCGGCTCCATCACATGCAGCGCGAGAAACTTTCCCGGCGGCTTGGCCGCCACGGCGGACTCCGCTGCGGTGCGCGTGGGGGCGCCCTGCGCCGCAGTGGCCCTGAGTTTGCTTTGCCAGCGATACAGCGCTGCCCCTGATAGCCCGTGCAGCAGTGCGTAAGCGCCGATGTTGATTCCTTGGGCTTTGATCGCCTCAATGTGAGCTTGCCAATCCCGTGTGACTTTCTTCATGTTCGCCTCGCCCTCTGAATATCGATAGCGAAATCATGGCGGCCCCCGGTTTAGTTGAAAAGCCTGGGGTTGCTGGAGCGTTTACCACCAATCGGAGAGGGCTGACAACGTCCCGAGCGGCACACCGAGCCTCGGCCGTAGAGCTACCGCGTCAGCGGTTTAGTCCATTTGACGTCTATGCATAGGGACCGGAATACACACTCTTCTGGCTGGCATCGTTGATCCAGCTGCTTAAATTTTGAGCACTGCCCTGTATCTCCCTGTTTTCGGTCATTTTTTGCAGCCCCGCATGTTTTATCCACAGCCGTGTGACCAACTTCGGTGCACAACCGCGCTTGGATTCTCAAGGTCAGCGGATTCAGCTCAATCGCGGTGATGTGGGTCAGGCCCGAAGCGTGCAAAAGCCTCAGGCAAGCAAAGCTCGGCTCGCTGATGGACACTGAAAGTGAAAGTCGGAGCAGGAGCCAATGCAAAACTGAAAGTTCCCGCCGCATAGGTGCGGACACTTGGCCGCACCGCCAAGGTTCAATGCACAAGCTTCCTGCCAACGTAGAAGCGGTCAATATTGACGTTTAATTTGAGCGTTATTTAAATCCAGGAAAATACATGACAGTGACTTTAGGATTTGCGGCATCGACGGCCAAAGGAAAGTTGCAACCTTACACATTCGAGCGCCGGGCTCCGCGTGAGGACGATGTGTCGATCGACATCAAGTTCTGCGGCGTCTGCCACTCTGACATTCACCAAGCGCGCGACGAATGGGGCGGCGCTATTTTTCCGATGGTGCCGGGCCATGAGGTCGCTGGCATCGTCAGCGCCGTGGGCAGCCAAGTCAGCAAGTTCAAGGTCGGCGACCATGTCGGCGTCGGCTGCTTTGTCGATTCATGCACCACCTGCGCCAAGCGCAACGTCGACTTCGAGCAATACATGCCGGGCTTGGTGCAAACCTACAACAGCGTGGAAGCTGATGGTGTGACGCCGACGATGGGGGGCTATTCGAACCACATGGTCGTCAAGGAAGGCTATGTGCTGTCGATTCCGGACAACCTGCCGCTCGACGCCGCCGCGCCGCTGCTGTGCGCCGGCATCACCTTGTATTCCCCGCTGCATCACTGGAAGGCGGGGCCGGGCAAGAAAGTCGCCATCATCGGCATGGGCGGGCTGGGTCACATGGGCGTCAAGATTGCCCACGCGATGGGGGCCGAGGTGACGGTGCTGAGCCAGAGCCTGTCGAAGCAAGAAGATGGATTGCGCTTTGGTGCGGCGCATTACTACGCGACCAACAACCCCGAAACCTTCACCCAGTTGCAAAATCAATTCGACCTGATGATCAACACGGTCGGGGCCAGCATCGACCTGGATGCTTACCTGAGTCTGGTGAAGCCGGATGGCGCGATGGTGTTGATCGGCGTGCCCGAGGAGCCGATGTCGCTCAACGCACCGTCGTTGATCGGCGCGCGCCGCACGTTGGCGGGGTCGATGATCGGTTCGATCAAAGAGACCCAGGAAATGCTCGATTTCTGCGGTAAGCACAACATCGTGGCCGACATCGAGCTGATCCCCATGCAGTCGATCAACGAAGCATTCGAGCGTGTCGTGAAAAGTGATGTCCGCTATCGCTTCGTCATCGACATGGCGTCTCTGAAGGTGTAATTTGCCAGCGGTGGAGGGCGTCGAAAGCGACCTCTGCCAATGGTTGCGGTGCCAAGCTCACCGTCCTTGAAGAACAAACGGGTACCCGCCCCCGTCCCCACCCCCACCCCCGCCCCTCTGCAACCTCAGCTGTGCCCACCTGCAGGAGCATCAACCCGCTGACCCGCTTGCGTTCACGCGGGTGGCGGTGCGGCTATGCTGTTCTGTGTCAGTGAGGATCGTGGAATGAAATCGCAAACTGGACTGTTGCTTTATTTGAAGAAGAAGCTGTTGCCGGCGCGTGAGGTCGGCTCGACGGAGCCGCCAGAGCATCAACGTGCCCTGGACTTGATCGCGGCGATCGACGCCGGCGGCATTCCATTGAATCCTGCGCGGGTCAATGACATTGCACGCTGCATGGGGCTCGAGGTTTCTCGCAGCGCACCGATCGAGGCCACGATCGAACGTCTCCGTGCGGTGCTGGCGAACCGCAGCGTTTGACCTGTCCGCTTGGCGCTCGGGCGCTGCAGAGGGCCGCCTTATCTGCTCAGACGTTGCGCTCTCGGCGACCGGCTGCTTTGAACCGGGCTGAAGCTCCGCCGGCGGCTGCATGACCCGCAGCACCGCAGTTTGAAGTTGGGGAGTGGCTTGTGCGGGCTGGCGACCTATCCTGCTGGCAGGCACTTTCGCCAAGGAGACCCCGATGAAGCTGATTCGCGTTGTTGTCGCTGCCTTGTGCTTGCCGGTGCTGGCGCTTTTGTTGGTGTCGATGTCGCTGCTGTCGCTGCCCGCGCAAGCCTGGGGGCCGCATGGCCATCAGACGGTTGGCGCTATTGCCGATCAATTGCTGGTGGGCAGCAATACAGCCAAAAAGGTGCGCAGCGTGCTGGGGTCTAATTTGCAGACAGCGGCCGTCTGGGCTGATTGCGTCAAAGGCGTGGGGCAAGTAAAAGTTGGCGCGCCGTTCGTGTACGACGGTTCTGGCCCTTATCCTGAGTGTGACTATTACGAAAACCCGGCCAGCCAAGCGGCCATGGAGGCCTTTGTCAAACGCAATGCCACGCACTGCTACAGCAACTCCAGCGACGAAGTCTGCCGCCACAAGTCCTATCACTACACCGATGTGTCCACGCGGCAGACCCGCTACAACCCGGCGGCGGCAGGCGCAGGCCCGCATGACATCGTGGCGGCGATCAACGCGTGCATCAGCGTGTTGCAGGGCCGACCTTCACCGGCACCCTTCGATATCCGTGGTCAAACCGAGGCGCTGCGCCTGCTGACGCATTACCTTGGCGATGTGCATCAACCGCTGCATGTGGTGTCGGTCTATCTGGACAAAACCGGCCATGTGGTGGACCCCGACAGCGGCCTGTTCGACCCCAAAACCGACACCAAGGGCGGCAATGTCATCGACGATGGCAGCAGCCGCTTGCACAGCGTGTGGGACAGCATTCCGGGCCCGTTGGCCATCAAGCTGCTGGCGGGTGAGGGCGCTGCAGCGGCCCGTCAACTGCCCGCCACCACGGGCGCGGTGACGGCTTGGGCGACCGGTTGGGCCAGTGACACGGTGGTGTCGGCACAGCCTGCTTTCAGCGCTTTGACGTTCGGGCCCCAAGCCGGCAACGGCCATTGGCCAGCCACTCATGGGAGTGACTACAGCCAAAACCGGCAAGCGCTGCAGCGCCAGCAGCTGATCAAGGGCGGAGCACGCTTGGCCGAGTTGCTGCGCGCGATCTGGCCTTGATGCACCGGTGCCGGGCCTATTCCGGCTCGACCTCGGGCAGGGCGCGCTCCTGCGCAGCTTTTTGTTTGCGCTTGTTCGGCTTGTCCTTGCGCAGCGCGTCCGCTTTGGCACCTGCGGCGGCCCACTGCACGAACTCTTCCGGCGTTTCCAGCGTGATGGCACCCAGGGTGCCGGCGCGGAATTCATGCATCAGCACTTCGGCTGCTTTTTGCAGGTTGACCCGCCCGCCGCTGAGCATGGCGCCGCGCTTGCGGCCGATGGCGGTCAGCAGTTCTTCGTCGCTGAGGGCGGCGGTGTCGCTGAGCTTGTAGCGCTCCTCGACCCGGCCGGTGTAATCGCGGCGCAGGTAGTTCAACAGTTCCAGCGCCACCTCGGCTTCGTCAAAGGCATTGCGGCTGATGGCACCGCTGGCGGCCAAGTTGTAACCACTTTCTTCCACCGAGATGCGCGGCCACAACATGCCCGGCGTGTCGAACAAGTAGAAGTCCTCGGCCAGGACGATCTTCTGTTCGATCTTGGTGATGCCGGGTTCGTCGCCGGTTTTGGCCGCGCGTTTGGCGGCCAGCGTGTTGATCAAGGTGGACTTGCCGACGTTGGGGATGCCGCAAATCAGCACCCGCATCGGCTTCACCATGCCGCCGCGCAGCGGGGCCAGGTCGCGGCAGGCGGCGATCAAGGCTTTGGCGGGTGCCACGATGCTGGCATCCAGGCCGATCGCACGCGTGGCGGGCTGCGCGTTGTAGTGGGCCAACCAGCGGGCGGTGCGCTCGGGGTCGGCCAGGTCTTGCTTGTTGAGCAATTTCAGTGTCGGCTTGCCCTCCGTCAGCTTGGCCAGCAGCGGGTTGGCGCTGGAGCCCGGCAGGCGTGCGTCCAGCAACTCGATCACGACATCAAGACCTGCCTTCATGCGGTCGTTGATTGCGTTCCGGGTCGAATTCATATGCCCGGGGAACCAGTGGATGGCCATCGTCTTTTGCTCTCAATCAGTGGTGCCCGGCTCAAAGCGTGAGCGGGCCAACCTTGTATTGTCCCTGCAAGCGGGGTCAGCGCAGTTACATGCTGTTGCAGGGGTTGGCACAAAGGCGCGCAGGATGCAGATATCGGGCAGTTTCATCGGTTGGCCCGGGCGAGAGGGCTTGTGATGAGATTCGAAGGCGCACTGGAAACGTGGAACACCGAGCGGGGCTTCGGCAGCCTGACGCCGCAGCAGGGCGGGCAGGCGGTGTTTGTGCACATCTCGGCCTTCCCTCGGGATGGGCCGCCGCCGGCCTTGGACGAGGCGTTCAGCTTTGAAGTGGTGTCGGGGCGCGACGGGCGCAAACAAGCGGCCAAGGTGCAGCGCTCTCAACGACGCACCACTTCGGCCCTGCACAGCGCTTTGGCCCCCGCACTGCCGCGCCAGCAGGCCCGCCAGCGCAGCCCCTGGTTCATGTTGCTGATGCTTTTGTTGCTGGTGCTGGGCCTGACTGTCGGTGCCGCCGCCTTGGCCTGGTTGCAATTCACACCGTCTGCCGGGGCCGCGTTCAACTCGGGCGAAGCCCACCAGTCCTATCAGGCTCAGCCGCGTTGATTGGCGCTCAGCCGAACAGATCCAGTTGCGGATTGTCTTCGGCCAAGGCGGCACGACGCGGCGACTTCTTCGCCGCTGACCTCACGCCCGTCTGCGCCATGCCGCTTTTGCGTGAGCCATGTTTTTGCTGGATGGCTGCCGCCTCGCCGCGTGCCTCCGGCTGCGCGCGCAGGCCATACAGCACCTGTTTGGCATGGGCCAGCGCGGCCCGCTCGTCGATGATGGGCAGCGGGTAGTCCAGCCCCATCCGGCAGCCGCTGGCCTGCTGTTGCGCCGGCGTCAGCAGCCACGGTTGGGCCAGGTAAGGCAAGGGCACTTGCGCCAGTTCAGGCAGCCAGCGGCGGATGAAGATGCCTTCCGGGTCTTGGTCCTGCGCCTGCTTGGTGGGGGAATAAATGCGCAAGGTGTTGATGCCGGTGCTGCCGCTTTGCATTTGCATCTGGCTCCAATGGATGCCGGGCTCGAAGTCCAGGAACTGTCGAGCCAGAAACAGGCCCGGCTCACGCCAGTCCAACCACAGGTGGTAGGCCGCGAAGCTGACCAACATCGCCCGCATGCGGAAGTTCAGCCAGCCGGTGGCACAGAGCGAGCGCATGCAGGCATCGACCATCGGGAAGCCGGTGCGCCCCTTGCTCCAGGCTGCGAAGAGCGCCTCGTCGCGGCCGCGCAGGCCGTCGCAGACGCGCGCAAAGTTCTCGAACTCGATGCGCGGCTCGTCCTCCAGCTTCTGCATGAAGTGGCAATGCCAGCGCAGCCGGCCGGTGAAGCTGCGCAGCGCTCGGGTCTCGCTGGCCGCTCCTGCCGCTGTGCTGCTGCGCAGATCGGCAATGCGCGCCTCGCTGGCCTGATGCACTTGGCGCATCGACAGGCTGCCAAAGGCCAGGTGGGCGCTGAGCCGGCTGCAACTGTCGGCGGCGGTCAGCGGGCTGGACATGGCACTGCGGTAGTCGGCGCCGCGCCCTTGCAGAAAACTTTGCAGAACCTGCCGGCCGGCATGTTCCCCGGCAGTCGGCAAAGGCTGTTGCGGGGCTGCCAGGCCCAAGTCGGCCAAGCTGGGCAGCTCACTTGGCTGAAGGACGCGGGAGGAGCCTTGCGGTGTGCCAAAACCCGCCGGTGCGGCGATCAGTGCGGCGTCCATGCGGTGCTGCCAACGGCCGGCCCAACCGAAGCGTGAGCGCAGCCGCCTCACCACGCCGGTCTGGGTAAATTCTTGCCAGCTCAGGCCGGCTTGCTCCCGGCACCAGGCCGCCACGGCCAAGTCGCGGGTGTAGCTCCAGCCGGGGCCGGTTTCTTCATGGCTGAACAGGTGATCGAACGGGAACTCGCAGCGCAGCTCACGCAGCACTTGGCAAACACTGCCCACGCGGACCAGCAGCGGCAGGCCGCGTGCTGCCAAGTCGGCCCGCAAGACCGCCAAGCTGGCGAGGGTGAAGGCTACATGCTGGGGCGCGCACTCCGGGCTGCTCAGCCATTCGGGTTCGATCACAAACAGAGCGGCGGCCTGATCCATCGTGGCAGCCGCAGCCAGCGCCGCCTGGTCGTGCAGACGCAAATCGTGTTTCAACCAGACCAGGGCATTGCTCATGGCGAGATTTTGCGGTGCGCCTGTTGTCCTTGGCTGGCTGCGGCTTTTACAGCGGGACTCCCCTTCCGCCTCAATCGACGCGCTGCGACTTCAGCTGCAAGACATCCAGCGGGCGCACATCGGCCGCTTCATTGCCCCAGTTGTTGCGCACAAAACTGGCCAGCGCGGCCATGTCGGTGTCGCTCAGCAGGCCGGCAAACGGCGGCATGCCGAAGGGCCTGGGGTTGCCCGCCGTGGCCGGGGCAAAGCCGCCGCGCTGGATGATGCGCAGCAGATTGGCCGGGTTGTGCATCACCACCAAGCGGTTGCCGGCCAGCGCCGGGTAGGCTCCCGCCACGCCTTGGCCCTGCTCGCCGTGGCAACTGGCGCAGTGGTCGGCGAACAATTTACCGCCCAGCTCACGCAAGGCCAGTTCGGGCCGGCGATAGGTCGGTGGTGGGCTGGGCTTACTGTGCTGCGGCAGGCTTTGCAGATAGTTGGCCATGGCGCTCAGGTCGGCCTCATTCAGGTGCTGGGTGCTGCCCAGAATCACCTCGCCCATCGGGCCCAGCGCGCTCGCCTGTGTTCCTGCTTGCGAAGTTGTGCCCGTCTTCAGCCACTGCCGCAAGGCCTGCGGGGACCAGCCGGCCACCCCGGCTTCGGCCTTGTCATGCAGTGACGGGGCATACCAGCCCAGCGCGTCCAGCATGCCGCCGGAAAAATTGTCCAGCCCCGCCGTGGCACCCAGGCTGTTGCGGGTGGCGTGGCAGGCGTTGCAGTGGCCCAGGCCCTGGCTCAGGTAAGCGCCGCGGTTCCACTCGACGCTGCGCGTGTCGTCGCTTTGATAGACGGCCGGGCGAAAGTAGAGCGCCCGCCACACGGCCAAGGCCGGTTGCGTGTCGTAAGGAAAGCGCAGTTGATGGGGCTGGTTCGGTTGGCTGACGGCGGGCAGCGAGCGCAGGTAGGCAAACAGTGCGTCCGCATCGTCACGGCTGACCAGCGCGTAGTTGGTGTAGGGGAAGGCGGGGGTGAGCAAGCGACCGTCGCGGCCACGGCCGTTGTGCAGTGCGGCCCAGAAGTCGTCCGCGTTCCAGTGGCCGAGGCCGGTTGCCGGGTCGGGCGTCAGGTTGGAGGTAAAGACGCTGCCGAACGGCGTGGGAATGGCCCGCCCGCCGGCAAACGGCGCACCGCCGCGTGCGGTGTGGCAGCCCATGCAATTGCCGGCGCGGGCCAGATATTCCCCACGCGCCAGCAGGGCCGGTGTCGCTGCCTGGGCTCGCTGATCGGTGGGCGGGCTTTCGTCCAGATGGTTCAAGAAATAGACGCTGGCCAGCAGCAGCAACAGGCCGCTCGCCAAGCCGATCCAGACGAGCCGCCACGGAGTGCTCCTCATTGCAGACCTCCGCATTTCATCGGCAAAGCGGCCGGCAGCTGGGTCGCCGGTCGGGTGTCGGCGGGCATGGCTTGAGCCGCCAGCCATTGGGAGATGGCGTTGATCT
>CANFYD010000106.1 GCA_947450745.1 Burkholderiales bacterium | reverse complement strand
TACACAACGCTTTTGGGTTGCAGGTCGACAAAGTGGAGCCGGCGCTGTCGATTCCGCTGATCGAAAAAAACATCGCTGTCGTGCAAGCCAGCAGCGGCCGCCCGGTGCGCGAGTACTCGGCCCCGGTCGGCAACCACCCGGCCTGGGTCACGCAGTGGCTGCACGAGCAGGGCATACGCGCTTATTACTCGACCGGCGATATCGGCATGGCGCCCACCCGCAGCTATCAGGGCGAGCGGCGCGGGCCGGCCAATATGTGGGCGTTTCCGGTGCTGAGCTACGGCACTTACGGCACGTTCGAAGACGCCCAGATGGCGCATCAGAGCGAGCGCGACATTGCCGCCTGGCTCAATGACGTGGCCGACTACTGTGCCCAGTACCGCACCGTGCGCTTGGTCTACTTCCATCCGCCTGGGATCGCCCTGTTTCCCGCTGCGTTCAAAGCCTGGATGGCGCATACCGCCGCCTTGTTGCGCCAGCAGCGCTTGCGCTGGCTGACGATGGCGCAATACGCCGACTTTGCCAACCAGCGGCTGGCGGTTCAGTGGCAGTTGACGCCCGAGCTGGAGCCCGACGTTGATTCCGAGCTAAGGCAAGGCGGGGAACAAGACATTCAGCCCAGCCGCGCCCAATTGCTGACAGCCAGCCACCCGCAGTCCTTGGCCCATTTTGCGTGGCTGCTGCCGGTGGCGCGTTACGCCCGGCCGCTGCTGCTGGAAGGCAGTGCCCAGATCGACCACGAGGGCGCTTATTGGCGCGTGGTGGCGGGCCCGCAAACCAAGCTGCGCCTGCGTTTGCCCGAGCAAACGACTTACGACGATGCCCTTTCCCTCCGTTTTCCTTTGCTCAGTTTCAAGGCCCCATGACTACCGCCCGCTCTGCCTCCCCACGCCCCATCCTCATCTCGGTCGGCACCCGCCCGGAAATCATCAAAATGGCGCCGGTCTACGCCGAACTGCGCCGCCGTGGCCTGCCGGTGGCCTGGGTGCACAGCGGCCAGCACCGCGAGATGGCCGACACCTTGTACGAGTTTTTCGACATCCAGCCCGAACACGAGGTGGTGCTGGAGCGCCGCAACGCCAGCCTGGCCCACTTGAACGCCCTGCTGCTGGAAGGGCTGTCCGACGTCTACGAACGGGTGCAGCCGAGGGCCGTGCTGGTGCACGGCGACACCACCAGCACCTTGGCGTCGGCGCAAGCGGCGTTCTATCAGGGCGTGCCGATCGGCCATGTCGAAGCCGGGCTGCGCACCCACATTCCGCGTGAGCCCTTTCCCGAAGAGAAAAACCGCGAGCTGACGGCGCGTCTGGCGCGTTGGCATTTCGCGCCGACCGCCGGTGCCGCCGCCAATCTGCACCGGGAAGGCGTGCCCCCGGCGGACGTGCATATGGTCGGCAACACGGCGGTCGATGCGGCGCTGGCCGGCACCGTCCGCATGTCGCAGTTGTTGGCCGAGGGCGGCTTGGCCTTGCCGCCCGAGCTGCAGGCCTTGCGCCCGCATCTGGATCGTTGCCGCTTGATGACCGTGACCGCCCACCGGCGCGAAAACTGGGGCGAAGGCATCCAGAACATCGCCCGCGCCGTGGCTCAGCTGCTGGCCGAACACGACGATTTAGCCGTGGTCTGGCCGGTGCACGGCAACCCGGCCGTGCGCGACATCGTCTACGCCGAGCTGGGCGCGCTGGCGCAGCGGCTGGGTGGCCGGCTGACGCTGTGCCCGCCGCTGGACTACCCGGCGCTGCTGTGGTGTTTGCACCGCAGCGCGCTGGCGCTGACCGACTCCGGCGGTATCCAGGAAGAAGGTGCCGCGCTGTCCTGCCCGGTGCTGGTCTTGCGGGACACCACCGAGCGGCCGGAGCTGATCGAGGCGGGTGCCGGAATCATCGTTGGCACCGACGGCTGCCGCATCGTGCAGACCGTGCAACAACTGCTGACCGACGGCGCTGGGCTTGCCCGCATGCGCCAGGCGGTCAACCCCTTTGGAGACGGCCACACCGCCCCGCGAATCGCCGATGTTCTGGCCCGTGATCTGGAAAGCAAGCCATGAGTTCAACCCTGAAGTCCAAAATCAGCCTCGCCATCGGCCTGGCTGCCGTGCTGTGCTCGGCCACGGCGGCCGCCCAGCCCAGCCCCGCCGCAGCTGATGCAAGCGCCAACGCCACACCAGTGGTGACTTGGGATGTGCTCGCCAGTCACAGCAGTTTGAGTGCCGGCTTGCCGGACGGCGAGTCGCTGTCGCTGCGTTTCGCTTGGCAGCTGGCGGGCGGCGACAGTCTGAACGCTGAGTTGTTGGACGAGCGCAAGTTCGGGGCCCACGGCGGTGTGGCTGCCCTCGCTTACACCCGGGTGTTGTCGCCCGACTGGTTTGGCACCGGCTCGCTGGTGTTCGGCCACGGCGGGCCGAACTGGGCGAATGCGCGCGGCGACGTGCAACTGTCCCGCAAGTGGTTGGCGCAGCGCCAACTGGTCACCTCGGTGGCGGCCACTTACGCGGTGTTCGACAACCAGCGCAGCGACAGCGGCCTGCGCTTGTCGGCGGCCTGGTATCTGCAACTGCCCGCCGTGCTGGAAGCCGGCGTGCTGTTCAACCGCAGCCAGCCCGGCAGCATCACCTCGCAGATGCCCTATGTCAGCGCCACGTTTGGCCGCCAAGGCGAGCAGTACCTGAGCCTGCGCGCCAGCAGTGGCACCGAGGCTTACCAAGCGCTGGGCGCCGAGGCGCAATTGGTCAACTTCCACAGCCGCAGCGTGGCGGCCACGTGGCGGCGCTGGATCGCCCCGCAGTGGGGTTTTACCGCCCAGGCCGAGCAATACAACAACCCGACCTACCAGCGCAACACGCTGGGGCTGGGTTTGTTTGCCAAGTGGTAAAGCGCGATGCCTGTTGAGCATCAGCCGTTTGAACCGCTGCAGCGCCGGCCTTTGGGTAGGCCTTTGCGTGGGCATTCGCGTGGCCATCTGCGCGGACATCTGCGCGGACACCTGGGCGGCACGATCGCGCAGCACCGCGCCATGTGGCGGCTGCAGCTGCCGCTGCTACGGCTGTGGGTTGGCCTGGGCTTGGCCGTCGGCCTGACTTGGCTGGCGCTGCTGGCGCGCCCCTGGGTGGCGCAGGCCTGGGCGAGCGCGATGGTCTGGTGGCTGCAGGCGCTGGAGCTGCCAGGGCAGTTCGAGGTGCAGGGGCGCGGTGGCGACAGCTTGCTCTCCTTGGCCGTCCCCTACATCGACGTCCAGTTGGCTGACCCGGGCAGCTGGATGTCGCTCTGGCATGGGCTGATTGCGCTGGCGGTGTGGTGGGCTGCCGGCCGTATGTCGGACGCGGCCAAACCGGTCGCCTATCTGCTGCGCTTTGCGGTGCTGGTGCACGGTGCAGCGGTGCTTTTCTTCATCTGCTGGCCGGCCAGTTTTCCGCATTCTGTGGCCCTGCACATCAGCAGCGGGCTGCGCCAGGCTTGGCATCTGATGCTGCTGGCCCCCTGGATTCATCTGGCCACCTATTACCTGTTCCCGTTTGCCGTCTGGCAGCGGGTGCTGTTGACGCTGTTGACTTGGGGCTTCTTGTTCGTGCTGACGCCGCTGCAATACGCGCTGCATGTGGCGCTGGTCCACCAGATGGGGATGCTGATCCTGCCGCTGTTGCACCTGCTGTTCGGTGTCATGTTGGCCATCATCGGCTTCGTCGCTTTGTATGGCTGGGCGATGAGCTGGAAGAGTGCTGGGGTGGCGCATGCGTAGGCCCGTGTTGTCGCTGAGGCCGCTGAATTCGCTGATGCTGCCGCTGCTGGCCGCTGGGCTGACCCTGTGGGGCGGCTCGGCCGGCGCCGTGGCGGCTGTGGACAAGGGCCTCGGCCCGAGCTCTTGTCAGCCGGCCTCCCTGGTGGACGACGCATTCCGGGACGCGGCGCTGCGGGCGCTGCAGCGGCTGGTCGTGCGCGCGCCGGGCCAGAGCGCCGACGGCGCCATCAAAGTCCACCATTCACCCGGCCACATGGACCCGCAGGGCGGCGTCTGGCATTACGTGTCGGCCTATCAGGTCAATCTGAGCTTGATCGGCGCTTTGCGGGTGGCTCCGCAGCTGGGCCCCGACGTGGCGCAATGGCTGCGCTGGCAAGCGCGCCACACCACGCCGACCGGGCCGTCCGAGAGCCTGGTCTTCGATCATTGGGTGCGTGCCTCGGATCTGCAGGAATCCAGCTGCCCGCCGGGCAAGAGTCCGCGCTCTTGCCCGCAAGTCGATGCCTTTGACAGCACCGCTGCCTCGCTGTTGTTGGTGGCGCAGGCCTATGTGCAGGCGACCGCCGACAGCACCCTGCTGCGCGACCCGCTGCTGCGGCGCGCGCTGGAAGAAGCCGCCGCGACGATGGCCCGGTTGACCCAAACCAATGGTCTGCCCTGGGCCAAGCCGGACCACGCGGCGGCCTACCTGATGGATGCGGTCGAGGTGGCGGCCGGCTGGCGCGCCTGGGCCTACCTGCAGCGTGAGGTTTACGGCATCCCCCAAGCGGCCAAGAACAGCCTGGCAGCGGCGCAGCGCACCGAGGCGGCCATCCACAAGCTGCTTTGGCACGCGCCCAGTCAGACCTGGCGGGTCAGCCTCGACGCCCCCCAGCCGGACTTCGCGCAGTGGTATCCGGACAGCGTGGCGCAGGCCTGGCCTTTGCTGTGGCTGGATCGCAATGACGCCAACGAAGCCAATGTCGCCAATGTCGGCAGCGTTGAAAGCCACGTAGAGCGCCGCGCTTTCGGCCGCGCGCAGAGCGCGTGGCGGCAGGCGGCGTCACGCTGGCAAGGCGGTGCCGGTTGGCCCCAGCGCAATGTCGACCCCGAGGGCTTTTGGTGGCCCGCGATCGCGGTAGCAGCGCATTGCGTCGGCGACGAGCGTGCCGCTGCGGCTTGGGTAGCGCGCGCCCGCAGCGCTTGGTTGCGAGCCGATCAGCCGTTTGCCTGGCCGTTCCAGGTCGGCGACTTGCAGTGGTTGTTCCGGCTGGCCGACCCCGTGCCCACCGCAGCAGGCCGCGCCGCAGCCACCGCTGGCCCAACCGCAAATTAAGCCTTCACTTTATTCATTTTTATCAACCCCTTGTTCACTTTGGACGTTTTATGCGCTTGAATTCCTTCACCAGAAAGCGTCTTGCCGGCGCCTTGCTCGTCCTGCTGACCTGTGTGGCTGTCAGCAGCCCGGCGTTTGCCGCCCCTTCGCGGGACAAGCTGACGCTCTTGATCCCTGACAACGCTTCGCTCAGCAGCTGGCAGGTGCAGGTCTGGATCGACGCCGCCGCCGAGGAGGGCTTGCAGATCCAAACCCTCACCGACTCTGCCTTCTTGGCGATGGGTGCCAGCGCCGCCGGCAAGATCGCCGGCCTGGTGATGCCCGACAGCGCCCACATCCAGGCCAGCGACGCGTTGGTGGCCGCCGTCAAGCAGTACGTGTCGACCGGTGGCCGCTTGATGCTGACCTACGACGCCGGTGCATTGACCGACGGCGGCTTCTACGCCCTGTCCGGCAAGTCGCGCTTCTCGGACCTGGTCGGTGTGGACTATGTGCAGTACGAAACCCTGCGCGACCGCGTGGTCGGCTTTGGCCCCATCGTCGGCACCAAGGGCCGCTTGGACAATTTGTCGCTGCCACCGGGCAAATACCTGCCCTACACGGCAGCCGCTGCGGCCACGACCAGCGCTACGGCGACCGCGACCACGACCACGACCACCGCGACCTTTGTGCCCAGCAACCGCTTCGATCCGGGCGGCTCGACCTTCATGCGCGCGATGGTGGAAGCGCGTGCTCAGCTGGCCAGCAAGGCGGCCACGGCAAGGAGCGCGGTACCGAGCCCGCTGCGCTACGACTTGAAGGTGGCTTCGGCCACCCAGGCGCTGAGCCAGTTGGCGTCGCAACTGCTGATCGGCTCCAGCTTGCGCCAGTACGACGATGTCAGCGCCACCGCCTCGGCCAGCGGCAGCTACTCGGTCGAGCATCTGCCGGTGCTGACGCCGCTGCTCCTGTCCGCCTCGGACAAGGCCCTGCAGTCGGTCAGCGGCTATGGCTTTGGTGAGCTGGGCTACTACCACTTTGTGACCACCGGCAGCTTCCCCGGCACTGTGTTTCTGACTTCGCCCGCGCATGGCTTGGTGGCAGGCGAGCGCAGCTACGGCACCGGCAAGGTCTTGTTCGTCAATATTCCGCTGGGCTTCTTCAAGGCCATCGGCACCGACGGCGTGCTGCTGCAGGGCTTTTTGAACCACTTCGCCCGCGATCAGGTAGGCATGCCGCGCATGTCGGTGCAGCCCAAGGGCATTGGCGGTCTGGTCTACAACTGGCATGTGGATGACGGCGACGACTTGCTGCCGGACTTCAAATACATCATGGCGCAGGACTTCATGCAGGGCGAAGGCCCGTTCTCGGTGCACTTCACGGCCGGCCCCGACGTAGTCACGCTCGGTGACGGCCGCGGCATGAACCTGCCCAACAACCCGGCCGGACAAGACGTGGTGTTGCAGACCGGAAAATTTGGGCGCTATGCCAACAGCAGCGGAGCGCGCCATGAGATCGGCTCGCACGGCGGCTGGAACCACGACCTCTACGGCCTGAACGCCACCGAAGCCAACGCGGCCGACTACCTGCCTTGGGTGCTGCTGAACGTGGGCGCGATCGAAGGCGTCATCAAGCAGCCGCTGCGCGAGTATTCGGCGCCTGTGGGCAACAACCCCGCTTGGGCGACGCGCTGGCTGGAGAACCACGGCGTGGTCGGCATGTACACCGTCAGCAACACCGGCAGTGCTGCCACCCGCGAATGGCGCGGCGGGGAGCGCCTGACCCAGAAGTTGTGGGCCATGCCGATTTCGCCGCTGGGCAAGGCCGCCACGTTCGAAGAGTTTGCCGACAACGGCATCACCGACAACCTCGCCGCCCAATGGTTGATCGACCTGCAAAGCTTTGTCTCGAACAACCGCACCAACCGCTTGTTCTACAACCACCCGCCCGGTGCGCGTGCCCACCTCGGCGTGGTCAAAGCCTTTGTGAACCGCGCCGACCGTCTGCAAAGCCTGGGCCGTTTCAACTGGTACTCGATGGCGCAGATTGCCGACTTCTCGCAGCGTCGCATCCAGACCACCTGGAGCAGTAGCAGCAACAACGGCCGCAGCCTGTTTGTGGCCAGCAACCCGGCCGGCCTGACCGACATGACTTGGCTGCTGCCGCGCAGCCTCTACAGCCTGCCGGTCGTGACCGCTGGCAGCGGCTCGGTGTCGGTGATGGACAGCACCCACTGGCTGGTCATTGCCCGCTCGGGCAACAGCATCAGCTTCAGCGCGGCTGAGCGCTGATCGTTAGGCCGGCAGGGCGGATTTGGAGGCCAGTAAAAGATCAGGGACGAACAGCAATTTCGTTCTTGACGGCCTTCACGCCTTTGACCTTCCAGGCCAGGCCTTGCGCGGTTTCTTTTTCGGTGTAGTTCTTGGCAAAGCCCGACAGCATCACGGTGCCGTTCAAGGTCTCGACGCTGATGGCGGACGCCGCCACCACCGTGTTGTCGACGAAGCGGGCCTTGACAGCCGTCGTGATGGCGCTGTCGTCGATATAGGCTCCGACGGTTTCTTGACCGCGGGTGACCGCGCAGCCTGAAGCGGCCAACAGGACCAGGGTGGCAGCGAAGGCCGCCACGGTGTTGCGGATTTTGTTTGGGTTCATGGAAATCTCACTGACGGTTGAAAAACGTGTTGATGCGGCATCCCGCACGGATCTTTGAAATCGAGTGTCGCGTCAAGCGCCGCTGGGGGTCAATCTTTGCGGGGGGCCTCGGGCACCACCAACTCGCGCAAGATCCCGCCGCCGCCGACGCTGCCCTCGGTGCTCCCTTGGCCTTGCATGCGCGCTGTGCACTCGCTGCGCTGTGTGGCGGGCAAGGCCATGCAGCGTTCGCGTGCGTTGCGGGTGTAGGCGGCCGGTCCGTCGTCAAGATCACCGCGCTGGGCCGCTGCTAAAGCGGACGCCGCGTCGCGCTGGCAACTGCGCAGGTCTTGGCTGGCGGGGCCGCTCTGGCAAGCTGCCAATTCTTGTTGGTAGCGCTTCTGCAGATCGCCTCCGGCGTGACTCGTGGTTTGGCCAGCGGCTTGAGCGGAAGTGGCCAGCAGCAGGGCGGCAAGGACGGACATGGCCGACACGGCCAAAATCGTCAGTTGGCTAGCCGGTGCAGCTGTCGCCACCGCCTCGGCTTGGCGGGGCCGCGTGCTTGCAGCCGCGCGCTTCACAGGGCACCTTGAAAGTGGACGGCGCGATGTGCCGGTTCGTGCCAGTGCAGCGCTTGCAGGGCGGGGCAGGCCGACTCCATGCCGATGAGGGCAAAGTCGTATTCGTCCGGGTAGTCGATCGCCGCCAGCGCCGAGGACTCGGTCATGGACAGGTCGGATGGCGTCACTTTGTTGCCCATGGCTTTTCTCCTTTTGTGGCTCGCGGCATGCTCGCCCTCAGTGCCTTCATGATGATCCTGACGCTTTGGATAAGACACCAGGGAGCAGGCCGATCTGCTGTAGGAAAGCACCGACAGCCCGCCCGTCGGGCGCCTATTCACCTCTGTCACAGCGTCGATCGACAGGCTGCAAGAGCCTCGGGCCATGAAATTTCTGTCGAGGCTTATCACTCTGTCATGTCGTACGGTACTGACAAGCCTTGCCGCAGCGGACGAAGCGCCCCCATCATCGGTCGCCGCGTAGGACACCAACTACGCCAACGCGCGACGCTGTCTGCTTCTCCTGCAGCGTCGCACTTTCAATACTCGAAGCTGGGTTCCACCGTTCCACACGGGCCCACAGCACAGGCCGTGCAAATTCAATTTCAGGAGACGTCGATGAGCAAGTTGTTGAAAATTCTGACGCTGGCGTCGTGTTTGGCGCTGGCTGCGCAGGCGCAGGCGCAAGTGACTTTTTTTGAGGGCAGCGACTATGCAGGCCGGACTTTCGATTCATCTCGCGACATCAACAATATGCAACGCGCCGGCTTCAATAACCGGGCCTCCTCGGTGGTCGTCCGGGGCGAGCGCTGGGAGGTGTGTGGCGAAAGAAACTTTGGCGGCCGCTGCGTCATCCTGCGGCAGGGCAACTATCCGTCGCTGGCCGCGATGGGGTTGAACGACAGCATTTCCTCCGCACGCGTCGTGAGGCCTAGCGCACGCTACAACGAAGACCGCTATGCGCCGGAACCGATCTCCCGCTACGACGCCCGCCGGCGCAACAACGAACGCCTGTTTGAAGCCGAGATCACTTCGGTCCGCGCCGTGCTGGGCCAGGCCCAACAGCGCTGCTGGATCGAAAGCGAACAGGTCGTGGAGGAGCGCGGCAGCAATGCGGCCGGCACCCTGGCCGGCGCGCTGATCGGCGGCATCCTGGGCCACCAGATCGGCGGCGGCAGCGGCCGTGACATCGCCACGGTAGGCGGTGCCGTGGCGGGCGCGGTGGTGGGCTCACGGGTCGGGGACAGCGGTACGCAAACACGGACTCAGGATGTGCAGCGTTGCGCGACTGTGCCAGGCAACAACAGACCTGAGTACTGGGATGTGACCTACAGCTTCAGGGGCCAGGAACACCGCGTGCAGATGAGCACGCGGCCGGGCAACAGCGTCATCGTCAACCGCAAC